>JAEWRS010000553.1 GCA_023398855.1 Bacillota bacterium | reverse complement strand
ATGGATTTGCGTCTGTTCCAGTAAGGCGCGGGGAGTGGAGCATACTTTTGGGAGCTTATAAGGTTGAGGAACAGGGCACAGCAATCACATATAACGTGACTTTCCAATGGAAAAGCTACCGGCTGCTTAAGGGAGATACTCACCTGCATTCCTGTGGCTCTGATGGAAATATGACACCAGAGGAACTGGCATTGGCGGCTGAAAGGGAAGGACTGAATTTTCTTTTTGTTACGGATCATAATAATTATGCCCATAATGATCAACTGCGCTCCACTGATCAGGTTACCATGATACCAGGGGTGGAGTGGACCCATTATAAGGGTCATATGGGAATGCTGGGGAAAAAGCGCCCGTTTAGAAATTTTATATCTAATTCCCTGGAAAAAACATTGGAGATCCTGGGAGAAGCAAAGGAAAACGGAGCCTTCACTGTAATCAACCATCCATTCTGCCCATATTGCGGCTGGAAATGGGGGCTGGAAGAATCAATTTTTGACGGGGTGGAGGTATGGAATGGAGGCCTGGAACCGGATAGTAACCAGAAATGCTTAAACTGGTGGGATGACAGGCTGAAGGAAGGAAAACGGATCCCAATAACAGGGGGAAGTGATTTCCATAAATATGAGCCAGGAAGGATGCCTGCATCTCCATGCACTTTTGTGTATGCGCTTTCTGATTCCGCCGATGACATATTGGATGGGCTGAAAAAGGGACATTCCTTTTTAAGCATATCGCCGGAAGGTCCCTTCATGGAAACCAGTGCCGGAGAGTGTCTTATTGGGGATGAAATTCAGGCGGGGACTGAAATTCAGTTTACTTTTCATAATTTAAAAAAGGGTGATATCCTCTTTCTGGTTTCCCAGGATAGCAGGGAGGAGATCCTCTGTGAATCAGATGATCTATCTATTAACATAATTGCAGGAAAGCCAGGATATCTTCGAGTTGAAATCAGGCGGAATTTTTTCAACGGCCAACTGAATCTTCCGGTTCTCCTGTCGAATCCTTACTACATAGCAGGTGAAAAAAATGACAAAGAATGAATCAAAGACTAATGCATCAATTAAGAATGTTCATGTGGTTTTTATGACACATTTTGATATGGGATTTACGGATCTGGCTGATACTGTTCTTACCAATTATATTCAGGATTATATTCCTCATGCCATTGAGCTTGCCATTGAATTAAACCGGGATGGGAGGAAACGGTTTGTCTGGACCCTGGGAGCATTTTTAATTGACCGGTATTTAAAAAAGTCCGGACAGGAAGAAGTAAAGAAGCTGAGGGAGGCCGTGGAAAGAGGTGACATCTGCTGGCATGGAATGGCCTTTACCACACATACCGAGCTCATGGATGTGGATCTGATGGACTTTAACTTATCATATTCCGATACACTGGACAAACAGTTTGGAAAAAAGACGGTTGCTGCAAAGCTGACCGACGTACCAGGCCATACCAAAGCAATGGTACCTGCCATGGCTTGTCATGGAAAGCAGTATTTACATATCGGAGTGAACCCTTCGTCCATGAATCCAATGGTTCCTAAAAGCTTTGTGTGGCAGTCAGGAGGCAGTGAGCTCCTGGTTCAGTATTCCTCTGTTTACGGTTCTGCCTGTTATGTGGAAGGAATGGAAGATGTTCTGGAGTTTGTTTTTCTGGGTGACAATCTGGGAATTCCCACCAGGGAAGAAGTGTTAAAGCAATTAGAAGCGTTGGAAGAGAAGTATCCAGGGGCCATGGTGTCTGCCTCTACTTTAGATGCCTATGCCCAAAAGCTTTTAGAAAAAAAAGGAGAACTTCCGGTAGTAAGGGAAGAAATTGGAGATACCTGGATTCACGGCGTAGCCACGGATCCGGTTAAGGTCAAAGGGCTCAGAAGGCTACTGGGACTTAAGAACCAATGGAAGAAACAGGGAAAGTTTGCTCTTTATAAACCGGAATTCCATGGCTTCATGGAAAATCTGCTGATGGTATGTGAGCATACCTGGGGGCTTGATTATAAAAAGCATTTATTTGATTTTGAAAACTGGAAAAAGGAAGACTTTAAAAGGGCCAGAAAAGAAAATCATGTGACAGAGGCAATGTTTACGGAAAGAAATACGGCCCTCTTACAAGCCATATACATGGAAACTGGTGCGGATCATTTGGAAAGCACCTATGAATGGTATGAAAGCTCTTATGAAGAACAGAGAAAATACTTAAAGGAAGCAGTGCGGCAGCTGCCTGAGGAGCTGAGAGAGGAAGCCAGGAAGATCCTGACATGGGATGCCAGGCCGGAAGAGGCGGTATGGGATGCGGGAGAGGAGGTTCATCCCTTTGAAGTGATCTCCATGGAAAACTGGAAAGCAGCGTTTGACGGAAGCGGTACCTTGATTTATCTGGAGAAGAATGGGAAGGTCTGGATCCAGTCTGGCTGTTTTGGACGTTTTTCATATGAAACATATGGTGCCATGGATACGGTGTCAGAATTTTATGAGTACAATCATGAATTTAAGGTAAATATGACATGGTCGGAAGCAGATTTTTCCAAGCCCGGACTAGAGGCTGTGGAGGGCCTTTCTAACAGGAATTACCCCTTTGGTGTAAGAAAAATAATCAAATCCGGTTCACAGGTGAGGATCCATATGGCGGGTAATGTAAAAGCAGTGACAAAATATGGCTGTCCTGAAGGAGCCTGGATCACCTATACCTTTGGAACTGAGCTTGTATGTGATCTTTCCTGGAAACATAAAGATGCCAACAAAATGCCGGAAGCTCTCTGGTTTGATGCTAATATTGATGTAGAGAACCCATGTATGTGGAAAATGAAGATCATGGATCAGGAGATCTCTCCTTTGGAAGTGGTGAAAGGAGGAAACCGCAGGCAACATTGTGTGGAAAAACTGGTTTATGACGGTGCTGATGGGTTCATAGAAATTTGTAATATGGATTCTCCCCTGGTCAGCTCAGGGGGCAGACGGCTTTATGGCGGCTGCAAAGAACTTCCTGATATGAACAAAGGCTTTTCCTTCTGCCTGTTTAACAATAAATGGGGAACTAATTTTCCCATGTGGTGTGAAGATGATTGCAGTTTCCGGTATATCCTGACCTTTCATAATAAGTAAAACAGAAGGTTTGACAAATCCACAGAAGCAGTGTAAGATAAAAAATGGAAATTAAATCCAATGAAACATATAAGAATAGTTATGAAAAACTGTATGTTTTTGTGGTGAAAGTAATGAAGACTGTAAAAATCATGTGGATATTGTCAATAATCAGGAGGAATACATGAAGAAAAATAATGGGCTGATGAAAATTCTGATTTTCTTCCCCCTATTGCTGTTTGTTTTACTTGTTGGGTGGATTGGAGTAAGTGAATGGAAAGAAAACCAGGGGAAAAGGCGGCCTGCCTCAGAAGCAGTTTCCAGAGAAAGCCTTACTCAGTCAGAGTCTGAATCATCACAGGAAACAGAAGTTCTGACGCTGGAGAATTCCAACCCTCAGGAGGAGGCTTCCGGGGGCAAGGAAGAGGAGTCATTGAAACCAGCAGCTCAACTGCTTTTTGCAGGAGATATATTACTGTCCAGTCATGTAACTACTGCGTATGATAATGTAAAAGGCATAGATGGAATATTGGATGAAGGATACCAAGGCGAAATCAGCAGTGCGGATCTTTTTATGGCCAACCAGGAATTTCCTTTCAGCGACAGGGGATCCGCGGCACCGGACAAGCAGTTCACATTTCGTCTGAGCCCTTCCAGGGTTTCCATGATGAATGAAATTGGAGTTGACATCGTGACCTTGGCTAATAATCATTCTCTTGACTATGGTACAGATGCCCTGGTGGATACCTGCACAGCGCTTAATGGAGCAGGTATTCAGTTCGTGGGAGCAGGCCCTGATATGGGCCGGGCCAGGCAGCTTGTAACGAAGGAGGTAAACGGAAAAACCATAGGCTTTCTGGGTGCTTCAAGGGTCTATCCCGATACCAGTTGGGTGGCAAACAGCAAAAAGCCCGGCATGGTAAGCGGTTATGACCCGACGATTCTTTTGGAGGAAGTAAAAAAGGCAGAAGAAACCTGTGATTATGTGGTGGTTTATGTCCACTGGGGAGTGGAGAGAGATGAAAAACCCCAGGAATACCAGAGGGCCCTGGGGAAGAAGATCATAGATGCCGGAGCAGACTTAGTGATTGGTAGTCACCCTCATGTGCTCCAGGGAATGGAATACTATAATGGAAAGCCCATCTGTTACAGCCTTGGCAATTTCATTTTTGGAAGCAGCATTCCCAAAACAGCTCTTTTACGGGCGAACGTGGATTTTGATCAGGGAACCACTACATTGTCACTGGTCCCAGGTACCTCTGGAGCAGGGCATACCAGAATGCTGACCCAGGCAGATGATATTCAGGCATTTTACCAGTATTACCAGGGTATATCCTTTGGAGTGTCTGTGGATGAAAACGGTGTAATTCATAATAACAATTAGGTGTTGAAAATTATTCGAGGTATCTGTCGCCCTGGCAGATGCCTCGTTCTTTTAACCGCTTTGCCAAAGTGCCGAGAACCAGCTTTTTATTTCCGCTCCATAAGGGAGCAAGAAGTAATTGCTTTGGTCCGTCTCCGCTGAGCCGGTGAATAACAACCTGAGGAGGGAGCAGGGCTATGCAATCAATTACCAGGTCCACGTATTCTTCCAAGGTGTAGACAGAAACCAGGCCTTTTTCATATTCTTGTGCAAGATCAGTCCCTTTCAGTACATGGAGAAGCTGAAGTTTGATCCCATGGATTCCCTGTCCGTCCAGATGGCCCAGATAATCCACAGTTTCCATGATCATTTCCCTGGTTTCCCCAGGAAGTCCTAAAATTACGTGAGCAATGACTGTGATTCCGGCTTCTTTTAAATCCTGGCAGGCCTTTAAAAAGGCAGGAAGGGCATATCCTCTTCTTATATAATTTGCTGTGGATTCGTGGATGGTCTGAAGTCCCAGCTCCACCCAAACAGGCTTTATCTGGTTTAGTCTTTTTAACAGATGAAGAACAGGGAGAGGAAGACAGTCAGGTCGGGTTGCAATAGAAAGAACAGCAACATCCGGATGGCTGACAGCCTGGGTAAACAGCTCTTCCAGATAGGGCAGGGG
>JAEWRS010000429.1 GCA_023398855.1 Bacillota bacterium | reverse complement strand
GGCACTGCATCAATCTCCAATTCCATCCCTTTTTGATCCGCGCTTTCCTTCATGCGCTCCACCAGCATGCTAGTGGACATTCCTGCTGCACAAGCTAAAATAATCTTCATAAAGCCTCATCTCCTTTGTTGTTTTCTGTTTTATACATAATACGGTACATTTCAACCATCTGCTCCGCTAAGTCCTGTACGGTCATGGCGTTCATCAGATGATCCTGTCCGTGTATCATGATCAGACTCATCCTGGTTTCCCCTTTTCCGTTTAACTCTTCCTGGATTAGCTTCGTCTGAAACTCATGGGCGGAAAGCAAAGCCCCACGGCACTCCTCCATGAGAGCCGATGCTTTTTCAAAATTCTTTTCCCTTGCCGCCTGGATGGCCATGATGGCCTTACTTCTGGCACTTCCGCCTTTTACTACCAGCTCCATAACAATGGTTTCTGTTGTCATATCTTAGTCCTCCTGTTTCTCAATCCTGACCGTTTCTTTCCAGGACACCCCATTTTGCCGTGCAAAGGGGTACTTGCCGGATGTTTTCTTTTATTCGGGAAATGCCTGCAGCAGGCGGATCAAGACATCAAAATCCTTTTCCTTAATCAATTCCTCCACAGCTTCCTGGCTAAGAGCCAGTTTTGATGTATATTTATAAAAATCTGAGATTCCTTTTTCCTCTTCCTTTCCAATGGAAACAAGAAGAACCACCTGGACCGGATGTCTGGACCATAGGACCGGGTCCTTTAATATGGCCACAGCGACAAAGGTCTCCTCCGTCATCACCTCACAGGGATGAGGAATTGCGATCAGGTTGCCGAAATCTGTCTGAGCCATTTCTTCCCGTCTTAAAACGGCCTGGTAAAACCCTTTGGGAAGGCTCCTTATCCCGCCGACCCTCTCACATAAATTTTTAATGACCTCTGTTCTTGTTCCCCCTTTCACATCAGTAAAAAAATACTCCTGTTTATAATACTTCATCAGAATGCCTTTTCTCCCGCCCTCCAGAGCGGTCCTGATGGCAGGTATGTCCTCACTTTCCAGAAAATGGCCGATTTCAATGATTGGCTTTGGAATATACCTGTGAATTGGCACTGTAGTGAACACATATTCTACCAGATCAAAATCAAAATTTATAAGCCCGGAAAGATCACAAACATAAATGAGGTTTAAGTACTTTCCGAATTCCTGACCGTATTTAAGCTTTAAAAGACGAGAGCTCCCTCTTCCCGTACTGCACACAATGAGGATATTTTTCTTCTCTTCCTTTGTCTTTTTTTGTTCCTCCGCCAGAGCAAAAATCAAGGCAAAATACCCCACTTCTTCCTCTGGAACCGGTTTTTGATACCATTGTGCCAAAACCGTACAGGCTGAAACTGCCATGATATATTCAAAAAAATATTTTTTCAAAATATCCTTAAGGAGAAGATTACTGACCGGAATGTTGTAACGCATGCGGATATCAAAGGGAACCATATGCTGGTTCAGCAGCATGCGGATATCAAAATGACTGCCAAACTCCATCTTAAAATCACGGTCCACCAGCTGCAGCATTTGAGAAACAAGGCAGTCGATCTCCTCGCTGATCACGAAATTTACTTCATCCTTTTCCTCGTTTCCTATCATGCGCTTTCCTGCCAGCCATACGGCCGTATAGGCAGCTTCATCCTGGCTGTACCTGATGTTATAATTCCTCCCCAGTTTCTCAAGCAGCTCCATTACAAACTCCCATTCCCTGGCCCCTAAAACTGTTCCGCTGTTTTCCGGCATCCTTACCAGCCGTCCCCGCCTGATCCGCTTAGCCGCAATATAAATCTGAATAGTAAATAACTCAAAAGCCGTTTCAGACAGGTGGATATCATATTTTTTTAGCATGGAATAGATAACTTCGCCCATTTCCTCCAGCTCTTTTTTCTGCTGCTCCCCGTTTTCCTCCAGCATATTTCTTTTAACAAAATAATCTCCGATACACCTTCTGAAATCAAATTCATCTCCTGCCGCCCGAATGCCATAATTAGGCCTTCTGTCCAGATGAATCCCATACCTGTTTAAAATCTCCTCTGCCTCCTTTAATGGGCCGGTGAGAGTGGCCCTGGAAATATAGAGAAACTCACATAAGTCATCCAGCCTGATGTAGTCATTGTAATTGACCAGATAGGCCAGAAGATAATTGACCCTCTCTTTTGATCCGGCTGGAATCCGGTTCCTTTGCGTTTCCTGGGATATAAAGTCCTCCATGCAGCTGTTTACATCAAGGATCAGCACATAGCCATATCTTGGCTTTGCCTCCACGGAGAAACCAAAGGCAGCCGCCCTCTCATTCAATTCCTTTATTCTTATTCCAACAGTCTTTGTACTTACTCCTAATTTTTCCGCCAGCTCTTTTGCAGTCACATAGCAACCTGGCGTCAGCATACTCAGAATTTCCGTTAACATTGTATTCATGGCACCCTTCTCCTGTCCTTATCCTATCATCCGGGTAATTGAAACTCCATATGGAAAACTTCTCTATTGAATTGGGAACTTTTCATCATTGCTGCTTGCTGGTATGATGCACAAAAATACCCTGCAAACAAAACACAGTTTCATTTTCTGTGCTTCACCTGCAGGGTATTGTTCCCTATTATCAAATTTTCTCCTTTAACCGGTCATATTAATATCCCGCTTCATTTCACCCCTGTTTTCTCTGCACCGTTAACTTTGCCAACGCTTCCACAATATAAACCGCCGGTATCTGAGAAGTGATATCCACCTTCATTTTCTTATAATCCGTCCGTTCCCCCTGAATATAATAAGAAATATTGTAATCAGAAATCCTGGCCAATGTACTATTCTTACTGTTGGTAATGGAAACTACCGTACTGTTGCACTGCTTACTAATCTCTGAATTTTCAATGAGTATGTCCGTTTCCCCCTCCACAGAAAGAATGATAATAATACTTTCCTTGGGAAATTCCAGATTTATAGGAAACATTGGATTATTAATCCCTGTGGCGAATATTCCAATATTGCAAAAATACCGGCTGGCATACTCTGCAATAATTCCCGAATTACCTATTCCAAGAAAAATAATCTGTTTCTTTTCAGCGATAATATTGGCAATAGACTTTAGTTGTTTATGAAAAGATTCTGTCTCAATTCTTTGAAAAAAATCTAACATGGAGCTGGAATCAAATCTTTGCTGATTTGATTTTGTACTCTCCTGTTCCATCTTAAACCGGATCTTAAACTCGGAAAATCCATTGCAGTTTACTTTCCTGCAGAACCGGGCAATCGTGGTGGTGGAGACATGAGCCTCACTGGCAAACTCCCGAATGGTCATATAAGGAATCTTCTCACTGTTC
>JAEWRS010000410.1 GCA_023398855.1 Bacillota bacterium | reverse complement strand
GGCATGCACTATGCATTTTTCCCGTCCACCTTTGACGGACTGGGGGGTGTCGGCTACGATATTTTACTGCTTCCAATGAGCATTGTCAGCAATATGGGCCAGTGTGGCGCCGTATTAGGAGCTGCTTTCAAAATAAAAGACAAAAAAATGAAATCCATTGCATTTTCCAGCGCACTTTCCGCATTGTTCGGCATTACGGAACCTGCCATCTATGGTGTGAACTTAAAATATAAAAAGCCTTTCTATGCTGCATTGGCAGGCGGTGCAGTGGGAGGAGCCATCTACGGTATTTTTCGTGTTAAGGCTTTTGCCTTCAGTATTCCTGGAATTACCGCTTTGCCGACCTATTTAAAAGAAGGGGAGCTAAATAACTTTATCTGGGCCTGTGTAGGTGTGTTTGCTTCATTCCTGACCGCTCTTATCCTGACCCTTGTCCTTCCTCTGGAGGATAAGGAGAAAGAAAAGGAAAAAGAACCTGAGGCGGTCAGCCAGAGTCAGGAAGGGCATATCGTTAAAATACCTGTTGCCGCTCCAATGACAGGAAAAGCAGTGGAGCTTGCACTGGTTCCTGATAAGATGTTTGCAGATGGCATTCTTGGAAAAGGAATTGCAATAATACCCGAAGAAGGGACAGTAAGAGCACCTTTTCAGGGACAGGTTAAAATGATAGCACCTACAAAGCATGCCATCGGCCTGATCTCCGACAAGGGGATCAACATGGTGATCCATATCGGGATCGACACAGTGAATCTCCAGGGAAAAGGCTTTGAAATCCTGGTAAAAGAAGACCAATGGGTGGAGCAGGGAGACACTTTGATGAAGGTGGATTTGGATTTTATTAAGAAAAACCATTTAAATCCCATCACTCCGGTCATTATAACAAACACCGATGAATATGTGAATGTACTGGACTTGCCTATGGATATGGCTCAGGCAGGAATCAGCGAGGTCTTGATGGTATTCCAATAGGATTCCGATCAATGCAATTTGTTACTAATACGAATAAATAGAAAAGGAGAATGAACATGAATCAGGAAGTTAGATACGGATTTCCGGAAGGTTTTTTATGGGGAGGCGCAACTGCTGCCAACCAGATTGAGGGCGCTTATGAGGAAGACGGCAAAGGCATGTCCACATCCGATTATGCTGCTTATAAAGATCCTTATGCAACAGGAGAAGTGAATAACTTTACCTTTAATGTCACCTCAAAGGAACTGGAGAAGTACCGGGCCAATGAGGAAAAATATCAGTTTCCCAAGCGCTGGGGAATTGATTTCTACCACCGGTATGCAGAGGATATCGCATTGTTTGCAGAAATGGGATTTAAGGTATTCCGGTTCTCCATTTCCTGGGCAAGAATCTTCCCCACAGGGCTAGAGACAGAACCAAATGAAGCTGGATTGGCTTTTTATGATAAGGTAATCGCTGAGCTGAAAAAGTACAGCATTGAGCCTCTGATTACGTTGTCCCATTATGAAATGCCCATTGCTTTATCGGAAAAATATAACGGCTGGCAAAGCCGGGAGCTGATTGATTGTTTTGTCCGTTTTGCAACGGCATGCTTTAAGCGCTATAAGGATGATGTAAAATACTGGATTACTTTCAATGAAATGAATATGAATTTAAACAGCCTTTACACAGGTGCAGGAAGTTTTCCTGACAAGGTGGATCATCTGGAGGAGGCGGCCTACCAGGCTTCTCATTATCAGTTTGTGGCAAGTGCTCTGGCAGTAAAAGTGGGAAAAGAAATCATGCCCAATGCAAAGATCGGCTGTATGATCAACCGGATTGAGTCTTATGCAAAGACCTGCAAGCCAGAGGACCAGTTACAGGCATTAAAAGCGGATCAGATCAACCTCTTTTATCCCGATGTGCAGGCAAGAGGGGAATATCCGTCATATATGTGCCGTTATTTTAAAGAAAAGAACATTAATCTATTAACTGAACCAGAGGATTTTCAGATCATCAGGGATTATACAGTGGATTTCATCGCATTCAGCTACTATATGACCCATGTAACGGAAGACAGGCCGGATGCAAACGAGCTGGCCGGAAAGCTGGACAGCCCGATTAAGAATCCTTATTTAACATTAACAGAGTGGGGCTGGCCTATTGATCCCATTGGACTTCGAATCACCTTAAATAAAATGTATGACCGTTACAAAAAGCCTCTTTTCCTGGTGGAAAACGGATTGGGAGCCAGGGATAAGCTGGAGGCAGATGGAAGCATCCATGATGGTTACCGGATTGATTACATTCGTGAGCACATAAAGCAGATGAAGGAGGCAGTTACAGACGGCGTAGATCTTATGGGTTATACCACATGGGGCTGCATCGATTTAATCAGCTGTGGTACATCGGAAATGACAAAACGGTATGGTTTCATCTATGTAGACCAGGATGATGAAGGAAACGGAAGTTTAAAAAGATCCAGAAAAGATTCCTTCCACTGGTATAAAAAGGTGATTGAAAGCAATGGGGAAGAGCTGTAAGTCTGGGGAAGACATTGGCTATGACAGGAAAGCATGTTCTGAGAGGAATTTTTAATAAGGTTTGAGAGATGGCGCAGCGGAAAGGCTGCGCCATTTATATTACATTGGTTTTAAATTCTTTTCTAAACGATCAACCCTCCATGCAAGGCGTTTGCTGCGTACGGCATCAGTTTTAGCATCAAAGTATGCTCTGGCATAAGTCTTTTGTACGGACGGAGACATTCCTTGGAAATTTGTATATGCCTGCTCCCGCTTTAAGTGTCTGTATTTCCCTGGTCTTTCCCAACAGCAGCCAGACTCCATCATCCGACATGCAATTATGGGTCAGTCAAATCCGGAACTCATCACGTGTTTCATAATGCAAAGGTTCGTTCATAACGCTTCCTCCTGTCTGTGTGAAAGGTCAGGCAGACCATCTGCCCAACCTCAATGGTTCTGGCTTAATTGGGTCAAATTTTATTTTATCAAACTATACCATGGTTCCATGGAAAAAAATAGAGTTAAATGGTATTCTGTCTGTACGTTTCTATGTTCTCGAAATCTAAGGTAATAACAGCTGATTCAAAGGCAATTTCATAGAGGACTAAGAAATCTCCGGCCTGTTCTATGGTATCCTTGTAGCCAGGAATTTTTTTGCTGAAATCTTCTGCTGCATCAAACACCGTGCGGCTGCTTTTTTTAACGGTACCCTTTGCCCTGATATGCTCATTACCCACGTGAGGAATGGTGGTAAATGCCACCCTGTCGCTGATCTCAAACTCCCTGACTTTCTCATTGTCACTAAAAGTGGAAAAGCAAACCACTTTGGCTGCTTCGTCAAAGCAGAAATTTACAATCCTCACATTTGGCTGGCCGTCAACACAAGTTGCCAATGCTATTTCAGTCTGCGTGTTCATCAACCGGGTGAACTCTTGTTTTGTATTCATGTTTAAAATTCTCCTTTTCTTTCTTTGTTGTTATATTTGGAGTATAATGTATAAAGGTGTCAATTAGTGAAACCATTTAAATAAAATGATCAGGTTTGCTATTTTAAATGCAAATGCATGGCAAGACACGGCATCAAAGCGGGGAGTCTGCTGACTCAGAAAGAGAAAAAATTATGAAAAAACCGGAACGGTTGCATGATATGATGATATATTTAAATGATAAAAAATCTTTTCATCTTAAAAGCATAATGGACAGATATTCTATTTCCAAAAGCACGGCACTTCGGGATATTCAGTCCCTGGAAGCAATTGGCATGCCCATTTACTCAAAGTCCGGGCGAAACGGATATTATGGAATTCTTCCCAATCGTTTATTATCCCCCATTGTCTTTACGATTGATGAAGTTCACGCACTGTATTTTTCTATGGAAACGCTTAAGGCCTACCAATCCACACCCTTTCATTTGAATGTAAAAAAACTTAAGCAAAAATTCGAAGGGTGTATCTCAGAGG
>JAEWRS010000330.1 GCA_023398855.1 Bacillota bacterium | reverse complement strand
GGGCCATAGCTCTATGGCAAAAAGTTTGTCATTTTCCCCAACTCTCAGTTCAAAATTATTCACAAAGGGGTCTAAGGTCGTGCTGTTAAAATAATGCCTGCGTTTGTTTGCTTCATTGCCGGTGGAGATGGTGATTCCTGTCTGGGGCTGCTGAGCAAAGTAATTAGTAATAAAGCTGGTAGCCCCTCGCCCATCATGGCTTGACTGATTTGTACCCATTGCAATACAAATGGCAATGGGGCGGTTCAGTCTCTGAGCCACCGAAATTACATAGCTGATCCCGATAATAAGATCAGACTCTTGATAACATTCAGCATTTTCAGGTGCAAAAAAGATCTTTTTTAAGCTGTTCTTTGCCTGCTTTAATTTTACCACCAGTAAATCAGATTCCGGTACAACACCGCTGAAAGACTGCTCCAGGCTTGGCTTCCCTGCGATTACACTTGCAATTGCGGTTCCATGGCCATTGGTATCCTTCGAAGGAATGATGGACAAAGGGTTTTCCGATCGTAATGCCACATTGATATGCTCCCTGGTATATTCCGTACCATATGTAAAGCCTTCTGGCGGCTCACCGTCTTGTATTGTCTGGTCCCACAGGGACAGGATCCGGGTCGTTCCGTCATTATATAAAAACGCCTGATGCTGATAATCAATTCCGGTATCAATGACCGCCACAATAATCCCCCGCCCGAATAAGGCCAGATAGGGGTTTCTTTGAACCGTTCCTATACCTGACTTTTCAAGGCTGACAGTGGAGCTTAGTGTAAGTAAAGAAGGAAATGCATTATATGGATAAGTTCCAAGGTCACAGGGATTCATTGAATTATTAGGGATATGTGCCAAAGAATGCCTTAAATCCATATGCGTTATATTGTCTCCGGTATCATATGTTGGAATCATAACGTTACTGATGATCAGGTCATAATAATTATCATCCAATATTTTTAGCATCGTAAGGCCTCCCTGTCTATATCACTGGCACATATGATATATTTTATGCAACATGATTCCTATTATGAGCACAAGAAAAGAAACCGCACATATGTTCTTGCATTCAAAACGGGTTAAGCCATTCAAATACAAATCAGAGGACAAATGCAGGAGAACAACGCTCATATCAGGAACATTGCTGCATAAAATATATTATATGTTCAAGCAAGATCTTATCAGGGAGACTTAATTATGGAAAAAATACTGGACAATAATTATTACGATATGATTATCAGTAATTTGTTAGTTCCAACTGTTGGCGTCGATAATGATGTTACGGTCCTCAATGACAGGTTTTCCCTGCTGCATTTATTTAAAAGCAACATGCAGCCGTGCGATCTGGGTCAAAACCCTTATCATATTTTCCCTTCCCTTTTTACTCCCACTGCTGATGTCAGCCCTCAAATACCTGATACGGAAAATACCACTGCAAATGAAAAATACAAATTATTGGGCCAGGGGATCATGATCGGCATTGTGGATACTGGCATTGATTACCGTCATCCGGCATTTATGAATAATGACAAAACAAGCCGGATTATTTCTATATGGGATCAGACCATTCAGGATGGAAAGCCTCCCCAGGGATTTACATATGGTACGGAATATGGAAAAGCCGCCATAAATGATGCACTCCTTTATGAAGACCCTCTTTCCGTTGTCCCTACAACCGATAACAACGGACATGGTACTGCCATAGCAAGCATTGCTGCAGGCACCCCCAGCAAAGAGCCCGTTTTTAGCGGTATTGTTCCAAATGCAGAACTTGCTGTCGTGAAACTAAAAGAAGCCAAGGCAAATCTCAAGATGATATTTTCTGTTCCAGAAGATAAACTATGCTTCCAGGAATCTGACATTGTTCTTGGTGTCCGCTATCTGACCGGCATAAGTCAACGACTGAAGCGACCGATTGTCATATGCATCGCTTTGGGCAGCAGCCAGGGCAGCCATGATGGAAGGGGTGTTTTAAGCACCTATTTAGAAAGCCTGGTTCAACATCCGGACCTTGGCATTACCATATCAGCCGGAAACGAGGGAAACAATAACAGACACTATTTTAACCAGACACTTTCCGCCCCCTATTTTAATGACTTCCAGCTGAATATAGCAGAAGCTGACAGACAATTTTCCATGGAACTGTGGGTTCGCATTCCCAGTAGGCTTTCTATTGAAATTTCCGCACCAAACCGGGAAATGATACCATATGTCTATCCCACCTTTAGTCAGTGTCAAAAGTTTGTGTTCCAGCACAGCCAGAGTGTGGTATGGGTAAATAACATGATCTTTGAAAGACAAAGCGGTGAACAGCTGATTTTATTGCGGTTTGACAACCCCTTGCCAGGTGTCTGGTATTTTCGCGTCCAAAGCACGGAAAATGAACCCCTTTCTTATAACTCCTGGCTGCCTAACGGTCATTTATTATCAAAAGGAACCTTTTTCTTAAACCCCAGTCCAGATACCACCATCACCTCTCCAGGTAATTCCAGGCATACTCTGACTGTCACTGCCTATAACCAGCAAACCTCCAATATTCTGGATGAATCAGGAAGAGGGTACACAAGAAGCGGCCTTGTGAAACCGGATTTAGCGGCTCCCGGTTATCAGATTACCTGTGCAATACCAGATAAGCAATATGGAAATTTAACAGGTACCGGTGCTTCTGCGGCCATCGCAGCCGGTGCTGCGGCCATTATTTTTGAATGGGCCCAGGGTAAGGGAAATATAACGTATATTACAGGAGAACAGGTCTCCCGGATGCTCATAAGAGGTGCACAGCGAAACGCTGCTTATCTTTATCCCAACAATATATGGGGCTATGGACAATTGGATGTGCCCGGTACATTACAGCGGCTTTCCATACTTTTATAACTACCAGGTTCCGCTTTACTATCCTGTTCTAAAAAAAGAGACCTTATAAAATATTGGTCTCTTTCAGGAAATACTATTTTTTCAGTCCTGCTGTCCTGCTTCCTGTTGGGTCCCAAGCTGGCTTGTACAGTTAGGGCAGCGGGTAGCATTTAAATTGACCCGCGTGAAGCAATATGGGCACTCCTTATCCACAGGAGCAGCCGGCTCTGCCTGCTGCTTCTTTCCACGCAGAGAATTAATTAATTTTATCATGAAAAAAATAACCACAGCCATGATAAAAAAATTGATAACAGCGGTAATAAAGGATCCATAAGCAAATACCGGGCCAAGAGCCTGGGCTGCCTGGAGATTCGAAACATCCGCACCATCAGGAGCGCTGTAGAGAAGTACAAATTTATTGGTGAAGTCCACTCCTCCGGTTATTACTCCGATGAAAGGTGATATGATATCCTTGACCAGAGAATTAACAATTGACTGAAAAGCCGCACCGATAATAACACCTACTGCCAGATCCACCACATTTCCCCGTAAAACAAATTCTTTAAATTCAGCTATAATACCCTTTTTATTTCCCATAAATATCATTTCCTCTCTTGCAGCTTTTATATCACCCTGGTAATTTTTGGAATTATTATAACACAAATTAGAGATTTCTGCAATTCATCGTTTAAAACCATATTATCCGAAACTCCTTTCATCATACGCTCATTTCAAAATTGTCAGATCAATACATTTTTTTAAAAAGAGCAGGTAACCAACAACGGATACCTGCTCTTCCTGCTAAAAGCCGCACTTATCTTTTGATGCCTCTACAGCAAGGATCATTGCAACCATCCTTAAAACCAGCGCAATAAGCCTCTCTCTTTGCCTCAGCGCAAGGATCGTTGTTGCAATTGTTACGACATCTATTGGCACAGTTATTGTTACAGTTATTATTACAGTTGTTGCAATTATTATTGCTGTTACAACCACAAGAACCAGAATTAAAACATCCCATATCATTTACCTCTTCACTTAATTATATTTTATTGTATGGGATGAACAGACAAGATGTGAATGCCTCGAATAAACACGGCTATGCCATAATTTGCACCTGTACGATCAATGAATACAGGCATTGCTTATGAAACCATGATGCATCCATCTCATTTTGATATTATTATCTCTTTTTTCTGTTACTATATGCAGAAAATAGAAATACTGGCGCCAAAGACCTCATTTTCAGTTGAAAGCAACACTGTTCATTAAGTAAATTGTAAATATATTGTAATGCCAAAATCTGGATTTTGCTGTTATACTTATCTTATTAACAGCAGGAGGTCAGAACATGAACAAATTTATAAAGTATCTATTAACCGGCATCGGCGCTCTGGCACTGGTTATGTCGGGAAGTGGAATTCTCGCACAGGCAGTTGAATCTGCTCCGCTGCCCAGCTCCATACGCGTTTACGGAACAGTAGCCTGGGTATCGGAATACGGGCTCAGCATGGTGAGAAAAGACGCTGCCAATGCAAACCAGGAAATCATTCTGAAGCTTTCTTCTGATTCAAGGATTTTAGACTCCGTCAGCGGTGCTCCTGCAAACGTCAGAGAAATACAGAAAGGAGAGTTTATCTACGCTGATATCAGCCCGGTTATGACCCTTAGCCTGCCGCCCATGTCTAATGCCATAACAGTGCTTTGCAACGTCCCGGCTGACTATCAGGTACCGGAATACATAACAGTAAAATCCATGAATATAAACCCAGACGGAAAGACAGGCATACTCACATCTGATTCAGACACACAATACCGTATCACTGATCAAAGCAATCTGTTTCCCTATTTAACCCGTAACATTGTTACCATCCATGACCTGTCAAAAGGCCGCAATTGCCTGGTGTGGTCACAGGATAAGACTGTTTCAAAGATCATGGTATTTTCAGATTCCGGAATACTTAATTCACAAACCGGGTGGATAAAAAAAGACAGTAACTGGTATTTTTACGATATGAATGGCATGATGTATACAGGCTGGTTAAGTCATAACGGTGACTGGTATTACCTGGATCCAGAGACTGGTATTATGAGAACAGGATTCCTCACCCTGGATGGAAATACATATTATCTCCAAAAGGACGGACGTATGCTGACAACTGCCAAAGCCTTTACTCCCGATGAAAACGGCGTTTTAAAATAGCTTACGATAATTATAGCAGCGCGTTTTCATGGTTAAAGCAAATAAGCATCTGATTGACGCACATGATTGATCTTATGGTAAAAAAAGCGGCAGAAAAACCATTACAGGAGCTCTGCCGCTTTATTGTTTTAATTTGCCTTCCTTATAGTGCTTACGGCACAAGGAAACATATCTGTCATTGGCACCCATTGACACCTGCTGCCCCTTCCTGACTATGTTCCCATTTTCATCAATTCTTGCATTCAAATTCGCTCTGTTGCCGCACCAGCAAACTGTTTTCAGTTCCTCAATTTCATCCGCTAATTCCATCAGACGTTTGGAACCCGGAAAAAGATGGGAAGTAAAATCAGTCCTTAGTCCATAGCAAAAAACCGGAATGTTATATTCATCAACAATATTGGATAGCTGATCAATATCATCTTCAGAAAGAAATTGTACCTCGTCTACAATTATCGCATCTAATTCTCTGATTGCCGGATCGCCATAATACTTAAATTCAGACCACAAAATACAGTCTGCTTCCAGTCCGATTCTTGACTTGATCTTGGTTTTTCCATCCCTGGTCTCAATATCAGGTTTTACTAGCAAAACATGTTTTCCTTTTTCAATATAATTATATCTGGTCATTAGTGCATTTGCAGTCTTGGAACTCCCCATTGCGCCGAATCGAAAAAATAATTTAGACATTTTTTTCTCCTTATTCTGTATGATGAATCAATAACCATTTTTGTCCTGACAACCACCTGTTTTACATATCCTCTAAATCATTTTCACCCTCTAGCTCTTGTTCCAACCGAAAAACCTTCATATATTCTTCAAAAATCAGTTCTGTAACCAGGTAAAAACCAACTCTTGATGTAATATCGGCATCCTTGTAGTTTAATTTCCTGAAATAAGCATACAAACTTACCACACTGCTGCCGGATATTGGGTTCTGACTCATTCCTGTAAGCGTGACAATGGGAACTCCCCTGGTTTGCGCAATATAAGAAAGCTTACAAATTATATCAGTGCTTCCGGAATAACTGATGAAAAAGGCAATCTGTCCCGGAACCAGGTTATTGGCATACAGGATGCAGTTATCTCGGTCATCAGGGACAATGATGATCTTATTTAAATGCTCAAGCTTTTTAGCCAGATCCAACGCCACGATCCTGGAAAGACCCAGTGCGAAGAAGATCACCTGTCGGCTTTCGTAGATCAGCCTTGTCGCTTTCTCAATGTTCTGCCGTGAATTAATAGCCAGTGTCTGCTTTAAGCTGTCCATAACAGACGTCTGTTGTTCCGCAGTGTTTATTCCATACTGCTTTTGGTCATGTATAATCTGATATTTCAACTCACTGAACCCGTGATAGCCCAGCTTTTTACAAAGCCTTACAATAGAATTAGGTGACAGATATAACTCGTCGGCCACCTTGGCAATTTTTAAATCCTGCAATACACCGTAATGCTCTAATAAATAATTAACAATTCTTTCTTCTGTAGGATTCAGTTTTATTCCCCTGTTTGACAACTGGTCAAAAAAATTCATCTTTCACCCTCCGGAGCTCTTTTGTCTTGATGTGAAATATTACACATAATGTGTTTTATGATACTTTTCGTATATAAATAATAATATACTTCCAAACACTTGTAAATAAAAAATAATCCGATATGATAAAGCTATCATTTCATGCCGGTATTGAAATCATTATATTATGGAGACGGAGGGTCTTAAATGAAAGAGTTTTGGCAAAAATTTGGGAAATCACTGCTTCTGCCCATTTCCACTATTGCAGTCGCCGGTATATTCAGCGGACTTGCAGCAGCTATGCAGAACAGTGCAATTGTAGGGGAAACATTTGTAAATCTTGTATATGTCCAGAATTTTATCGGTTTTATCCGTAGGCTTGCAGGGCTGGTATTCGGAAATCTGCCTTTATTTTTCTGTATATCCATTGCTATGGGAATGGCAAAGGATGAAAAGCCGACCGCGGCATTTTCCGCTGTCCTTGGCTTTCTTGTGTTTCACTACACATTAAATTACATTCTGGCATTAAAGGGTATCACAGCTGAAAGCACCAATATCAGCAAACTCATGGAACAGGGGATGTCCCTGGTGGATGCAACCATTGCCAATGCCAAGTATGAGAC
>JAEWRS010000315.1 GCA_023398855.1 Bacillota bacterium | reverse complement strand
CAACATAACCGTGCTTCCAATAATATGGCATTTTTATCCCATATCCGGGAAGAATTAAAGAATATATAGAGCCGATTGAGAAAGGGGATTGAAAGATGTTACATCCATCTTATTCAGATTTAATTAATGTAGTAAACAGTGAGGTAGAGCCAGGAGAGGCCCCAGTGGTACAAAGCCGCTATTCCATTGTTATTGCCGCAGCAAAACGAGCAAGGCAGATCATTGGCGGCTCTGAGCCGGAGATTTTAGACGCCGGAAAGAAACCGCTTTCTATTGCCGTAGAGGAACTGTATGAGGGCAAAGTTAAGATTTTAAGCGAAGCGGACGCAACAGAAGAAGACGATAAATAGGAAGAGGGCCGTCTCACTTTTGGATGAGAAGGCCTTTCTTTCCTTTTATAAAGAATGACAGGAGTTTAAATATGAAGTTATTATGTGTTTCACTAGGCTGCGACAAAAATCTCGTGGATACGGAGATGATGTTAGGTCTTCTGAATAAGGACGGATACACTTTTACGGATAATGAATATGAGGCAGATGTGATTGTGATTAATACCTGCTGTTTTATCGGTGATGCGAAAGAAGAAAGCGTAAATACCATACTGGAATTGGCTCAGAGAAAGGTTGACGGCAGATGCAGGGCACTGATCGTAACCGGTTGTCTGGCCCAGCGGTATAAACAGGAGATTATTGACGAGATTCCTGAAGTGGATGGAATTTTGGGAACCTCCACCTATGATGAGATATCTCATGTCCTGGCGGAAGCTCTTGGCGGAAATCAACACGTTCAATGCTTTCATGAGCTGGACGAGCTTCCAGAGGTGAATGCGGAGCGCATACTTACAACAGGAGGGCATTATGCCTTTTTAAAGATTGCGGAAGGATGCAATAAGCATTGTACCTACTGCATTATTCCTTCCCTTAGGGGTAATTATCGCAGCGTTCCCATGGAACGCTTGATAACGGAAGCGGAAAAACTGGCTGAAAAAGGGGTAAAAGAGCTTATTTTAGTGGCTCAGGAGACCACTCTTTATGGCGTAGACCTATATGGGGAGAAATTACTTCCAAAGCTCCTTAAAGACTTATGCCGCATATCTGGAATCCAGTGGATCCGGATCCAGTATTGCTATCCGGAAGAGATTACGGATGAGCTGATTCAGACAATAAAGGAAGAAGAGAAAATATGCAATTACCTTGATCTGCCTATGCAGCATGCCAGCGATAAGATTTTAAAACGCATGGGGCGGAGAACTTCAAAGGCCCAGCTTCAGGAAATTGTGGAAAAGCTCCGAAGAGAAATTCCGGATATTATCCTTAGAACTACATTGATTTCAGGATTTCCGGGAGAAACCCAGGAAGATCATGAAGAACTGATGGAATTCGTAGATGAGATGGAGTTCCAGCGTTTGGGTGTGTTTGCATATTCTGCTGAAGAAGATACTCCTGCTGCAGAATTTCCGGATCAGGTGGACCAGAAGATTAAGGAAGAACGCAGGGATGCCATTATGGAGCTTCAGCAGGAAATCTCTTTTGATTTTTCCAAGTCAATGATTGGAAGGACTCTGGAGGTCATGATTGAAGGCAAGGTGGCAGATGAAAATGCATATGTTGGCCGTACCTATATGGATGGGCCTGGCGTGGATGGAATGATTTTTGTCCAGACAGGAGAAGCGTTGATGTCAGGTGATTATGCCAGAGTCCGTGTTACAGGGGCAATGGAATATGATTTAATAGGAGAGTTGGAGGATGAATTTACCGAATAAGCTTACAATTTTAAGAGTTGCTATGATTCCGTTCTTTGTTCTGTTTCTAATGCTTGATGGTGGTGCAACTGCAACCTATCGTTATGTTGCGGCTGCCATATTTATTGCGGCCAGTTTTACGGATTTTCTGGATGGGAAGATTGCCAGAACGTACGGACTGGTGACGAATTTCGGCAAATTCATGGACCCACTGGCGGATAAGCTTCTGGTCTGTGCAGGACTGATTTGTTTTACGGCTCTTGGCCAACTATCTGCCTGGGTCGTAATCGTCATCATAAGCCGAGAATTTATTATCAGCGGATTTCGTCTGGTTGCTTCGGATAATGGCGTGGTGATTGCGGCAAGCTATTGGGGAAAGTTTAAGACGGCATCCCAGATGATCATGTCGGTTCTTCTTATCCTGAATATTCCGGCCTTGATCTTTGTTACAACGGTGTTTATATGGATCGCCGTCATCCTTACCTTAGTTTCACTGGTTGATTATATGGCGAAAAATTATCGCGTTCTTGTGGAAGGGAGTATGTAAGCATGGTTGTAGAACTGATTTCGGTTGGAACGGAGCTTCTTCTTGGAAATATTGTAAATACCAACACTCAGTACCTGGCGGAAAAATGTGCCCTTTTGGGCCTTTCCATGTATCATCAGGTTACTGTTGGCGATAACAGAGAGAGGCTTTCCCATAGCTTAAAGACGGCGTTAGAGCGTTCGGATGTGGTCATTTTGACCGGCGGTCTGGGACCTACTGAGGATGATTTGACAAAAGAGGTTTGTTCTGAGATCATGGGCTTTGAACTGGTGGAAGATGCTCATACAAGGGACAGAATTAAGACGTTTTTTAAAAACAGCATTTATAAAGAAATTCCAGATAACAACTGGAAACAGGCTCTTGTCCCCCAGGGGGCAGTTGTGCTTGACAATGATAACGGAACGGCTCCAGGTCTTATTATGGAAAGAGATGGAAAAGCGGCTATTTTACTGCCCGGGCCGCCTAATGAGCTAGAACCGCTGTTTAGGGCACAGGTATTCCCTTATCTGCAGGAGCGCCAGCCAGAAGTGATCCGCTCTCAGATGATCAAGATCTGTGGCCATGGTGAGAGCCAGGTTGAGGATAAGCTTTTAGACCTTATTACTGGTCAGTCCAATCCAACCATCGCTACCTATGCAAAGACTGCTGAAGTGCACTTAAGGGTTACAGCAAAAGCTTTGGATGAAGAAGGTGCAAAAAGCCTTTTAAAGCCCGTGGTAAAGGAAATTAAAAACCGTTTCGGAGATGATGTATATACCACAAAAGAGGAAGAGACCATTGAGATGGCCGTTGTCCGGCTTCTTGAAAAATATGAGCTGACGGTGACTACGGCGGAATCCTGCACAGGGGGCCTGATTGCTGGGCGCCTGGTAAATGTACCGGGAGTTTCCCAGGTGTTCCGGGAAGGATTTATTACCTATTCCAACAAATCAAAGAGAAAGCTTCTTGATGTGAGTAAAAGCACTTTAAAGAAGAACGGTGCAGTCAGCAAACAAACTGCTAAGGAAATGGCTATTGGAGGTGTCTTTGCTGCCGATGCGGATGTCTGCATTGCTGTGACAGGGATTGCCGGACCGGATTCAGAAGGAGATAAGCCGGTGGGTCTCGTATATATGGCCTGTTATATGAAAGATAAGGTTTCAGTAGAGGAATACCATTTTAAGGGGAACCGGGAAAAGATCAGGGAACAATCTGTGGTAAAGGCTCTTGATTTGCTGCGGCGATCTATTCTTAAGAACTATCATTAATAAAACCTTCCTGGAGGAGTGAACCATGGATACCCGTTTGCTGAAAAAACAAATGACAGCCGCATACCAGTATTCCTATGTAAGGCTGGTGCTGAATTATTATACTTTATTTGAAACAATTGGAGAGGGACCGGTGATTCCCCAACGGATCAATTCCTGCTGTCGGAAGCTGAGTGAGCTTTTGAATGAACATTTTTCAGGAAGGACTCCAGAAGAGGAGCTTCTTAAGCTTCGGCAGCACGTGACACATGAAGTGGAAGTATTGACTTCCTACACGGATTGCTTCCAGATTTATGAATATGCTTTAAACCGTATGGAGCGAAAGTTTCTGACTCTGCCGGAAACCGGGTTTGATGATGAATACTTTGCAAAACGTCTTACAAAATTTGTGACAGATAAAAAGAATTCGGCTGTAATGAATGATAGAATCAGGCAGATCATCGGCCAGCTTCCGATCCGTCTGACAAAACAGAAGTTTTTCAGCCTTGTCATGGAGGGGTTATCCATTTACATCGGCTCTCCTAAGGATCATTTAAGGGATATGCTGTATACCCTCCGCACGGAATCCATGTCAAAGCTTCCGAAGGGAATGGAAGAAGGCCGCCCGGAACTTTTTGAACTTTTGGAACAATTCCGCCATATGGATTATAAAACAATGACTGCTGAAGAATATGAAGCTGCTGCTGTAAAGCTTGTTCTTGCAGGTGAAAGGCTTATGGATGAGTCCGGGCTTTATGTCATGCTTCAGGACATTATCAATGATTTTTGTGTTCTGGTTTATGCAGGCCAGGAGGCTGTCATTGAGGTGAAGGAAGAGACGCTTTACGCCACCATGATAAGGGAGATCCTGGAAAAGTTCAGCAAAGAGGACTATTCCCCTGTAAAGGAAGACTTTTTTGACAGACTTGCTCTGCTGGAGGGAAGACAGGAAGCATTTTATGAACGCTATTTAAAGGCAGAATTGCCGGAAGAGAGTGATGAGTGTCATGTTGATCCGGATTACATTAAGGCTGTCAATGTAGACCGGCTTTTATCTGGCAGCAGTTTTGTGGAGTTAAAAGAAATAGGGAATAAAGCTGAACTTGGTATTGTTGACCGTTCCTGTCTGGAAGAAATGGCAGGAGAGTATTTTCAGGAACTGGAAGTGGTATTTTCCCATGCACCCAAGCCTGTGGTCCGGGCCATTATGGCAAAGGTCTTATCAGACCTTCCGGTCTACTTCCATTCGATTGAAGATATACAGGCATATGTGGAAGGCAGTCTTAAAAGCTGCCTGGATGAAGCGGAAAAGGAAACCTGCAAGGAATTATTGGAAGAGCTGATGGATTATGAAAATAAACTGGTATGATCATTTGTACGCAGGGGAGAAAGCGAAAAAGAAACGTTACCGGATCATTCAGGGGATCCGAAAGTCAAAGCCCGGCGTCGGTATTTTTGTGATTACGCCTGCCACAAATGGGAATAATATACTTGATATCTATCCGGCAGCAATGCTTTTATTACCTTTATACCGGGAAGAGGAGTTTCTCATTTTGGGCATTGCGTCCAGTTACTGGGAGGCGTTGGAGGTGGCCGGGAATATCGTCAGCGATATGTACCGGAAAACAGGAGGCTTCGATCTTCCTGCTTTTATAGAAGACGAGGCCGGTAAGGTGTGAGGTGTCCATGCTTCATATAATTTTATTTATACTTAAAATATTAGGGTTGATGGTACTCGCTGTTTTAGGGCTTATCCTTACTTTGGTTTTGCTGATTCTTCTGGTTCCTGTCCGGTATCAGGCGGAGGGTTCCTATGACGGAAAGGTGAAGGGAAAGGCCAGAATAACCTGGCTGCTACATATCCTTTCCGTAAGGGTACAATACGAGGAAGACGTGTTGGCAACAGTCCGATTTTTCGGTTTTCCCATTGGAAAGCCCAAGAAACTGGACTCGGAGCTTAAGGAAGCGGAAGAAATTATGGTTCAGGCCATGGAAACAGTAGAGCCGGAAGCTGTGAAGGAAGTGCGGGAAGTTAAAGATGAGGTACGTAACATAGTAAAAGAAAAACCTCAGGAATATTTGCCTCCCCCAAGAGAACCAAAGGCAGAGTCAGAAGAAAAGACCAGGAAAGAGCAAAAAGAAAAGCCTGGCGGGGAAAAAAGATTTTGGGTGCCAAAGCTATTGGAAAAGCTGAAAAAAAAGATTTTTGTTGCGAAGGCTAAACTTAAGTTTTTTTTCAGGCGGATCTGTGATACACTGAAAACATTAAAAGATAAAAAGGATGAGATCCTTGCTTTCATTTCTGATAAGAATAACCAGAGAACTGTCAGGCTGTTAATCAGACAGGGGAAAAAGCTGTTTCGCCATATTCTTCCCCGTAAAGGAAAAGGAAACGTAACTTTTGGATTTGAAGACCCTTATTTAACTGGACAGGTTTTGACCTATGCCAGTGTAGTTTATCCGTTGTGCCATAAACGTTTAAATTTGTATCCGGTATTTGACCGGCAGGTTTTTACAGCAGACGGAACATTTCGGGGCAGGATCAGTGTGGGAACAATTCTTTTTATTGGGTCCAGGATGCTGTTTGATAAGAATTTTAGGCGTCTATTAAGAAAATGGCTTCGATAGAGAAGCAGAAACTCTGAATTTTTGCTGTGCACATGGAAACCGTTGTGTGGTTTGAAACGATAAAGGAGGAATTGCTTAACGT
>JAEWRS010000293.1 GCA_023398855.1 Bacillota bacterium | reverse complement strand
TGTTTATCGGTGCAATGATCGTAGGACCGGTCAGCGCATGGGTGATCAAGCAGTTTGACAAAAAGATAGAGAACAAGGTTCCCGCTGGATTTGAGATGCTGGTCAATAACTTTTCCATGGGTATTATCGGTGCCATCCTGACACTGATCGCCCTTAAGGGAGTTGTGCCTGTTGTTGAGGTGCTGAACCGGGTAATGGAGGCAGGAGTTGGATTCTTTGTGGACAACAGGCTTTTGCCGCTGGCAAGTATCTTTATTGAGCCTGCCAAGGTGTTGTTCTTAAACAATGCCATTAACCATGGAATTCTTTCTCCAATGGGAATCCAGCAGGTAGAAGAAATAGGAAAATCCATTTTCTTTCTTCTGGAAGCAAACCCTGGACCAGGGCTGGGTGTTTTGCTGGCTTACTGTCTTGCAGGTAAGGGATCTGCCAAGAGTTCGGCTCCCGGCGCAATTATTATTCACTTTTTAGGTGGAATCCATGAGATTTACTTCCCTTATATCCTGATGAATCCTCTTTTGCTTCTGGCCGTTATGGCAGGCGGAGCCAGCGGAATCTTTGTATTCCAGCTCCTTGGTGTTGGATTAACCTCACCGGCATCTCCCGGAAGCATCCTGGCTGTTCTTGCAATGACACCAAGGGGTGGTTACTTTGGTGTGCTGGCTGGTGTTGCTGTAGCGGCTGCGGTTTCCTTTGTTGTTGCGCTTCCTTTGCTGCGGTTTACCGGAAAAGGCGTGGAACTGGAAGAGTCTAAGAATAAAGTGAAACAAATGAAGCAGGAATCCAAGGGAAATCAGACTGCAGAAAAGAAAAATGTGTATGGAGGAAGTATTAAAAAAATCGTGTTTGCCTGTGATGCGGGTATGGGTTCCAGTGCCATGGGTGCAACCGTATTGAAAAAGAAACTGGCATCGGCAGGGCTTGGATCCATTGAGGTGGTTCATTCACCTGTGTCCTCCATTCCCCAGGATGCCCAGATCGTGGTAACTCATAAGGAATTAAAGGAGCGTGCATCACACAGCAATCCTGAAGCTCAGCTGGTTCTGATTACCAATTTCATGGCAGCTCCGGAATACGATGAGCTGGTGGAATCATTAAAAAAATAAACCAGTAAAAGGATAAAATGAAGACCGCCGTTCTGGTATCCTATTGAAAACCATGGTATAATGTACACGAAAGCTATGAGCAGTGCGAAATAAAACCGAAATACAATTTCGTTGTGCTTGCACATAAGAAATTGTATTCCGGTTTTATTACATAGGGCGAATGCCCGTGAGCGGGTAAAACCCAAGTTTTACCCGCTCCACTGCCTAAACCGCAATACAACGCCAATAACTTCTGTATTAATGGTTAAAAAGGGGAATTGCACGGATGAAATTAGCAGGGAAAGTACTGAAGTGTTACAGCAGAGTCATCGCTGAATGCATACCTTTGTTTGTGACGGCAGGTCTGCTGCCAGTCTTTTCAGCAGGTCTATTCCAGAATGAGCATTTGTATGAGATGTCCAATATTTTGTCTTTTCTGGTGATTCCAGTGTTTATGGGATACAAAGCAGGCACAGTGTGCGGCGGGGAGGTCGGCGGTTTAGCCGGCACCCTTGCCGCTTCTGCTGTTGTTATGACTGAGCCTGCATCTGCCATGATTTTGTCTGCTCTGGCAGGCAGTATCGCAGGATTTCTCTGCAGAAAGGGACTGGACCGGATCAAGGACCGGATTCCCGCCGGGTTTGAGATGCTTGTTACCAACTTATACTTGGCGATGCTGGGGCTGTTGGCCGGGGCATTGGCTTATTTCCTGCTCATACCGGTTGCGGAATGGATGATCTCATTATTGGGAAATGGCTTATCATTTATGATAGAAAAGGGAATCATCCCTTTTATCAGCTTAGTGGTAGAGCCTTTAAAAATCATCTTTTTTAATAACTGGATCAACCACGGGTTTTTCCTTCCCCTGGGGTTGGAACAGATGAAAACAAAAGGCAGTTCCATTTTGTTTCTCCTGGAGACCAATCCTGGTCCGGGATTTGGGATACTCCTTGCCCATGCCCTTGTTTACCGGGATATGAGAAAGAAAATGGTTTCCAGCCTCATCATACAGTCCCTGGGCGGTATTCATGAGGTCTATTTTCCGTATGTGCTGTCAAATATCCGGCTTCTTCCGGCTGCCATAGCAGGCAGCATTGTGGGAAATTACTGTTTTATGATAACCGGGAGCGGACTGCTGGGGCCGGCTTCCCCTGGCAGCATAATTACCATTATGATCATGGCAGATAAAAAGCATTGGCTGGGGACACTCATGGGAATTCTGGTTTCCGCTGCTGTGACCTGCCTGCTGGCTTGTCTGATCATGTCAGGAAAGAGGGGGAAAGCTGACTCTCAAGA
Organism: Bacillota bacterium; assembly: GCA_023398855.1. Lineage (GTDB taxonomy): Bacteria > Bacillota > Clostridia > Lachnospirales > Lachnospiraceae > Lacrimispora. The sequence continues at coordinate 142 of JAEWRS010000293.1, read as the reverse complement.
GGAAACAATGCAAACGGACGAAGAGGTGCAGATGAAGACGAAGAGAATGGAACATGCCAGAATATATTTTGTCTGTGATGTGGGCATGGGCTCCAGTGCCATGGCCGGTGCTCTGTTTAAGAAAAGGCTTAAGCTGGAAGGC
>JAEWRS010000203.1 GCA_023398855.1 Bacillota bacterium | reverse complement strand
CAGACTTCGGGATGTATTCGGCTATGAGATACCAAGCGATACCACCGGAGAATGCTGGGCAATCAGCGCCCACAAGAACGGGGAATGTAAGATTGCGGGAGGAATATATGACGGCAGGAGGCTTAGCTGCCTGTGGGAAGAGGAACCGGAGCTGTTTGGGAATTACCCGGGGGACCAGTTTCCCCTTTTGGTCAAAATCATTGATGCAAGGGCTGATTTAAGCATCCAGGTTCATCCCGATGACAACTATGCAAAGCTGCACGAGAACGGCTCTCTTGGAAAAACAGAGTGCTGGTATATTCTGGACTGTGAGCCTGGAGCAGAAATTGCGGTGGGCCATCATGCCAAGGACCAGGAAGAGATGGAAGCCATGATAAGGAATCACCGGTGGAAGGAATTCATCCGGACTGTTCCAATCCGAAAAGGAGATTTTTTTCAGATCAATCCCGGCTGTGTTCATGCCATCAAGGCAGGGACTCTGGTACTTGAGACACAGCAGAGCAGTGACATTACGTACCGGGTCTATGATTATGACCGTTTGTCCGGCGGAAAAACAAGGCAGCTTCATGTGGAAGAAAGTATTGCCAACATAAAGGCGCCATTTGAGGAAGAACAGGCTGATCCGGTAACAGAGAAAATACCAGGTGCAGTGCACACCCATCTGGTGACCTGCCGGTTTTATTCAGTAGATAAATATGATATTGACGGTGTGTTTACAAAAGAATTTGGTAAATATTTTACCAATGTGAGTGTGATAAGCGGAAAAGGTTCGGTAAACGGAATTCCTTTGGAAGCAGGGCAGCATTTCATTGTGCCGTCAAAATGCGGAGAGTGCAGATTTGAGGGAAAGATGTCAATCATCTGTTCCAACCCAGAATAAAGAGGAGGCAAAAGAATATGAGACTTGGAGCATTAGAAGCAGGCGGAACAAAGATGGTTTGTGCCATTGGAAATGAAAACGGGGAAATCTTTGAACGTGTATCCATTCCCACTGAAACACCAGAAATCACCATGCCAAAGCTGATCAGCTATTTTAAGGATAAGGAAATAGAAGCGCTGGGAATCGGCTGCTTCGGTCCTATTGATTTAAACAGGGACTCAGAGACTTATGGCTACATCACCACCACGCCAAAGCTTGCATGGGCCAATTATAACATTGTGGGTGCCTTAAAAGAGGCCCTTAAGGTTCCGGTTGGTTTTGATACTGATGTGAACGGATCTGCTCTTGGAGAAGCTACCTGGGGTATTACAAAGGGGCTTGAAAACAGTATGTACATTACCATTGGAACCGGTGTGGGAGCCGGAATTATTGCCAATGGAAAGCTGCTTCACGGCATGCTGCATCCGGAAGGAGGGCATTTGCTGCTGTCCAGGCATCCGGATGACACCTATGAAGGAAAGTGTCCTTATCACGGGACATGCCTGGAAGGTCTTGCTTCTGGTCCTGCCATAGAAGCACGTTGGGGGAAAAAAGGCATAGAACTGGCCGGTCGGAAGGAAGTGTGGGAATTGGAGGCATATTACATCGCTCAGGCCCTTGTTGATTATATTATGGTTCTTTCTCCTCAGCGAATTATTCTGGGCGGCGGCGTCACCCATCAGGAGCATATGATGCCCCTGGTCAGAGAAGAAGTCAAACGTCAGCTGGCAGGATATATCAGAACAAAAGAGCTGGAAGATATGGAGCATTATATCGTTCTTCCCAGTTTAAATGATAATCAGGGTATTATGGGAGCCTTAAAACTGGCAATAAATGAGTACCAATTGGAAAAATAGAGGCAGTTTACCATTTTTCTCCTAGTGAAATTCCATTTCCTGTATGTTATTATACATTTTGTAACATAAATGTAATAATAATGTAACATATAAGGAGGATATTACCATGAGGAAATTACCAGTATTCGTTTTAGCAGCAGCAACCATTTTGACCGTAGCAGGTGCACCAATGACTGCACAGGCAGCGACATGCCCCACATCAAATAGCAATTGCACGAATATTTCAAATTGCTTTGGACAGTCTGGAGATATTAACAGCATCATCAGCAAGCTTGGATGTAACAGCAAAGGTAATAGCTGCAGCAACGGTACTACCTGTAACACCGGTTCAAAATGTGCCACCAGCACCAAAGGCGCGTCCTGCTCAGGCAGCAATTGCACCACCAGCAAGAACAGCAATTCCTGTTCCAAGACTAAAGCTGCAACCGCAAACAGCAGCCGTTCCTGTAAGTCCTCTTACAGCTATTGGAGATAATTCATTTTATATTTATTAATGGGTCGGAACACTTGTGTCCGGCCCTGATTCATTAATATAGATGAGACTTTACATCAAAAAACAGTCATAAGTCCGGAACCGGCTTGTGACTGTTTTTTAGGAAAATCATTTACTTCCTTCACTTACAATTTCCTCCAAAATATGGATCAGATCGTAAATGGTATTAATTTGTACGTTTAGTCCCAGGATCTCATTTTTTAAGTCGATGGAAAGAGTCTCGAATTTAGCCTGGACTGCGGGAGCTATATAGGACATGTTCATCACCTCATTTTTATGATGTGCAGCTATCAGGTGGATTATGCGTGAAAACAGTGCTTTCCAATATTTTTGTGTTGCCTGCAATAGGATTGGTAGGATAATGAGAATAAAATTCACATTTGGCTCTATAAATTCAGCCTGGAGAAATTAGGATTGGGTTTAAAAATCAGATTAAATTTTTAAAAGGGTGGAAACCATGGTGCCATGGATTCCACCCCCTTGAGGTTTTATATTTATGATCGGGCAGTTTTACAGAACTTCTCACCCAAAGAACAGGAAAAGAAGAGACATAAACCAAAATGAGTTTTCTATCTTTGGTAAGGCGGCGGCTGAGAGTTGTCAAGTTATCTTTCCACGGTGTCTTTGATAAGTGGCTCTGTAATAATAATATATGTAATAGAGTAAATTCTGTGAACAAGCTGAAGAATAGGCGGAAGAAGAGCAAAGGAGAACTTCCGCCTGTGTGATGTCACATATGTTATAACGGAAAAAAAGTAATGTTGTGACGCGGATTAAAAACTTTTTTAACTTTATTATAAAAACAAGGGGAGGAGCCGGCAAGATCGGGGAATCCTGCCGGCTGTATGAAAAAAAGTTTATTTAAAAGAGTTATTGGCCTCTTTACAATTGTTACTATACCGGATAATTGTGACCGGAGTTTGTGGATTCTGTGAAAAAAATGTGAAACACTATCCTATGCCTTCATTGGGTACAGATTTTGATCCGGGTAAAGCAAATGCCAGCAGTCTGGCAAAAGGCTGCTGGCAGCATTGGTTTTCGTTTACATAGTCTGGATATGGAAAGCATTGGACTGGTACGGGATGGCTGCAGTGTCAATTTCCGAGTGGATTACGTTTACCAATAAACCAGGGCGAAGGGAACGAAAGGGAACGGAGTTCCCATTTCTGTCACGAATAGAAGTGCTTCTGCTGACTAAGAATTTTAATTGATTATCCGCATTGTCCGGATCAGCAAGATAGAGATAATAATCATCTATGTCTACGATTGTTATCAGGCCCGTAACCGAATCCAGCTGGGGCTGGTTGTTATTTCTTGCAATAATTAAAAATGCGTTTGATTGAGGCGGATTTCGTCTTTCCATAATCGGTGAACATAAGG
>JAEWRS010000165.1 GCA_023398855.1 Bacillota bacterium | reverse complement strand
TATTATTCTGCGCTGCAGGCATGTCGACCAGCCTTCTGGTAAATAAGATGAAGGAGGCGGCGGCAAAAGAAAATTATGAGTGCCAGATCCATGCGTACGCTCTGGCAAGCACCAGGAATAAGGGGGCTGATGCGGATATCATCCTTTTAGGACCCCAGGTCCGTTTCAGCAAGGCAAAGGTGGAAAAGGACTGTCCGGGTAAAATTATCGAATGCATTGACATGCAGGCTTACGGCACCATGAATGGAGCAAAGGTCATCGCTCAGGTGAAGAAGACATTGGGAGACTGAACCTTGCATATATTACGGTTAATAAAATAATGGAAATGTTTCTTATTCTGATGATAGGAGCAATGGCTATGAACCCCGGGCTGGTTGACAGCGGAAGGCGTTTTCTTTATAACAGCGTACATAACCGTATTTAACATTTTGATCTGGTTTCATGGGATCATGCTCATGAGTGGTTACGCCTCAAAATTACTGGCGGTCACAACATCAAGCAGATGAAAAGAAGGCACAGAATAAATTAGTCTGATGCATTTTCCAGCAGATTGTTTTATCCTAAACCTTTAAGCCATGGAATTGGTTGCCAGTACAGAAAATTCCCCTTTGGAATATTTAAGAGATATGGCCTTTAAAATTCCGTACATTTATTAAAAAACAGCAATTCTTAAATATGCTTAGAATTGCTGTCTTTTCTGTAAATAAAGAGGGTGATGGGCTTGAAAAATCCAGCATTCCGTTCCTATTGGCCTATCATGATCCTGATGATTTCCTCGTTGGTCTCCCTCATCCCTTCTTTTCCCAATCGTCCCACATTCCTGAGTGTCGCCTCCACGCCTTTTGTGACGATTCCGTCGCCGTCCAGGAATTGCTGCCCCTCCATGTACATGTTGTAACCCAGTATTCCGGCCTCTATGGAGGAGGCAATCTTTGCTGCGCAGGAGGATTTTGCCCCATCACATACGATACCGGAAACAATGGCAAGGGCATTGACCAGGGTATGTATGACTTCCTCATAGCCGCCTCCGCAGAGATAGGCAATTCCGGCTCCAGCCCCGGCTCCGGCATTGACGGCTCCGCAATAGGCGGATAACCTGCCGATGGGAGTCTTCTGGTGAATGGCGGTTAAATTGGACAAGGCCAAGGCACGGTACAATTTTTCTTTGCTGACCTTTAAAGCCGTTGCATATACGATCACGGGTATTGAAACAGTGATCCCTTGATTTCCGCTTCCTGAGTTGATGATGACAGGCAGTCCGCAGCCATTCATGCGGGCGTCGGAACCGGCCGCTGCCATGGCCTTAGCCTTAAGGGCCAGATCATTCCCGGAATTTTTAAGGAGCACCTTTCCGATATTGGCCCCGTAATTGTTCTTAAGTCCTTCCTCAGCGATGGCCCAGTTGTAACGGATCTGCCGGTCCAGGATATCTTCTATGTCGGAAATGTCCACTGAATTGATAAAGTCCCAGATTTCCTCCATGTTAAGCAGGCTCCGGTCGGTCAGGGGTTCTTTATCCAAAACAGCTTTTCCCTGCTTTACAACGATTCCATCCTTTTCAATGAGAACAATATTTGTATGGTAATCAGAGATGCGGACCCTGCTGTAAGAAGTGCCCTTATACAGAGTGACAAGGATATCAAAGCAGACGCCATTCTCCAGATGTTCAACCGTTATATCCCTTTCCTCTATAAAAGCTTTGATCTCCAGGATCTGCTCCTGGGAGACATTTGCTAAAACCTCCAGCTCTTTTTCCGGATTCCCGGCCACAATGCCTGCAGCCACTGCCGCTGGAATTCCCTTTAAATGGCCTGTGTTTGGGACGATCACTGATTTCACGTTCTTAATAATGCTTCCGCTGGCAGCCACCACTGCCTTATCAGGCATTTCTCCCAGTGTTTTCCTTGCAATAGCGGCAGCGTATGCCAGAGCGATTGGCTCGGTACAGCCCATGGCAGGGACCAGCTCTTCTTTTAATATCTGTACATAAGCCCCGTATTTATGATTTGCCTTCTCCATATGACGCCATTCCTTTCTGTATGGTTTTTTATTTTTTTAAAGACGTTTTTGAATAAGCATTGATTTCTTGTTAGTTATAATGTACCATAGATAATTAAGTAAGTAAAATTTAATGTTTTTAAGATAACGTTTAATATTTTTAAACTAACAAGGAAAGGAGTTTAGGATGGAGCTTCGGGAGATAAAGACATTTTTAGAAGTGGCAAACAGGAAAAGCTTTTGTAAGGCTGCTGAAAAACTGGGCTATTCCCAGGCTGCAGTTACCGTTCAGATCAAGCAGCTGGAAAAAGAACTAAAGGTTCATTTGTTTGACCGGATAGGCAAACAGACAACCCTGACCCATGAAGGAGAAACGTTCTATGAATATGCGGCTGAGGTGGTAAGGAATTTGACCCATGTGAAAAACATCTTATCCATTTCCTCTGAACTGACAGGCAGATTGGTCATTGGAACCATTGAGTCCATTTGTTCCACCTTATTTCCGCCCTTGATCCAGGAATTTCACCGCCTGTATCCTCAGGTCAATGTAAGCATTGTGGGGGATTCTCCCAGCGTTCTCCTTGATATGATGAATCACAATACCATTGACATGGTATATTTTCTGGATGAGCTCATGTATGATGCAAAGTGGGTAAAAATCATGGAAAAGCCTGAAAACATCATTTTCGCTGCTTCCAGGAATCATACCTATGCAAAAGAATCAAATCTTACTATGGACCAGGTCATTTCAAAGCCAATGCTTCTTACGGAAAAGGATGCCAGTTACCGGTTTATGCTGGAACAGCACCTGGCCGCCTGTGGCAAAAAGGTCCATCCCTTTCTAGAAATCGGTAACACGGAATTCATCATAAAGCTCCTGCGAAGCAATGCAGGAATCTCTTTTCTGCCTGAGTTTACCATTTGCAGAGATATTGAGGAAGGAATTTTGCTGCCTCTCCATATAAAGGATTTCCACTTACAGACCTGGAGGCAGATGGTATACCATAAGGATAAATGGGTCAGCAGGGAGATGAAGGCATTTATCGAACTGGTTCAAAAGCTGGAACAGGAGCGGGAAAGGGACTGTTTGTCAATGCCCTGGAAAGAGTGATTGTACAGGCTGTTTTCATGTGATATACTAAACAAAAATGAAAGAAAAAAGCACGGAGGTTTAAGCTATGGATGCGCTGAGAATAGGAATCATGGGAACAGGCGGGATTGCCTCAGTATTGGCAAATACAATGGTTCAGATGCCTCAGGTGGCTCTGATGGCAGCAGGATCCAGAAGTCTGGAAAAAGCGGAGGAATTTGCGGCACGGTTTTCTATAGAAAGGGCGTATGGCTCCTATGAGGAGCTTGTAAAGGATCCGGATATCCAATTGGTCTACATTGCCACGCCCCATTCCGAGCATTACAGCAATGCCAGGCTGTGCCTGGAGAATGGAAAGCATGTTCTATGTGAAAAGGCCTTTGCTGCCAACTACGCACAGGCAAAGGAGATGACTGACCTGGCAGTGGAAAAGAACCTGATGATAACGGAAGCCATGTGGGTACGCTACATGCCCATGGCAAAGACCCTAATGGAGGTTTTAGATACAGGTGTTATTGGTGAGCCGATGACCCTTACGGCAAATCTCTGTTATCTGATTTCCAATGCCCCTCGCCTGATAAAGCCAGAGCTTGCCGGAGGAGCCCTTCTTGATGTGGGAGTATATAC
>JAEWRS010000099.1 GCA_023398855.1 Bacillota bacterium | reverse complement strand
ACAAAAGACCAATTGCTGCCGGAAGTGTAACTGCAGGCAGAAAAATAATTACACGGAATAAATCAATGCCCTTCACTCTAAAATTTAATAATACTGCAATTCCTAACGCCAGAACTACCACAAGAGGGACACAGATGACAACGTACAAAATGGTGTTGGCAAATGCCCTTATAAATGCCTGGTCCTGCAAAAGCTGGCAGTAATTGGCCAGCCCAACAAACTTAGGAGTTCCAAAGCTGGATTTATTGGTAAAGCTGTCGTATACATTCTGAAAAAAAGCACCGATAAAAAATACTATAACGCCTGCCATCAAGGGAACAATCATCAGATACCCGGCCAGCATTTCCCGGCGCTTTAACCGGCCCGAGCTTCTATTTTTCTTTCTCATCTCATACCCTCTCATTCCTAATGCAGCCCTCTTTCTTATGACTCGCCATCCAGAACACTTTGCATTGCTTTTTGAATCTGCTTGCAGCCCTGGTCAGGAGTTATTTCTTTTGCAAAGATTTTACCTGAAATTTCAGACACAGACGGAAGCCAGTCAGCAACAGTCAGAGACGTTGGGAATGGATATCCTGTTTTTGCAGCTTCAAAGATAACCTCTGCATCGATATTCTTTGTCTTATAATACTGCTGGGCACTTAACAGCGCAGGTACATCAATTTTGGCCTCTGCCTGAAGCTTGTTGGATTCTTCTCCTGCCAGATACTTCACCAGTTTCCACGCAGCTTCTTTTTCTTTGCTTTTAGAATTAACTGCGAATCCCAAACCGCCGATAACGCTTTGATTGCCATGTTCCTTTATTGGCATGGCAATGGTTCCGATTTGTTCCCCAAAGCTGGCCTCATCAAGCACAGGTACTTTCCAGGACCCCATGAACAGCATTGCTCCTTTTTGTGACAGGAATAAATCAGTTCCCTTGGTATCAGATAAAACCTCATTCCCAGGCATTAAGCCAGCATCCATCAGATCCACAATGTCCTGATACGCTTTTATTGTGCCTTGCTGATCAAATCCAGCAGTTTTTTTATCTTCACTTATGACAAAACCACCTGTCTGAGAAATAAAATTAAAATAAGAAGGCTGTGGATCCAATTCCATCAGAAGTGGATATTCGTCGGAGCCAGCGGCACTGATCTTATCCTTTAGCTGGGAGGCAATTTCCACCATTTCCTCCCACGTCCAGCCCTTTGCAGGCTCTGCAATGCTGTATTTTTTGAAAATAGCCTTATTATAGAATACCTGTACCGTGTCAATACCTTTTGGAAGACAATATTGTTTCCCATCATACCGCAGGGAGTCTGCAACGGTTTTTACATAATGATCCATATTTACGCCGTCTTTTTCTATGTACTCATCAAGTGGTTCCAGTACTCCGGCGTTTGCATATTTCGGGAGATACGTATTCATCCAAAACACATCTGCAGCATTGTCCGCCCCCATAGCTGCATCCAATTTTGTCCAGTACTGGGACCATGGTGTCAGCTGCAGCTCCACATCAATGTCCTTATTTTCTGCTTCGAATTTTTCTATGATTTCATCAAAAACAGGCTTCTGAACTTCATCCCACAGCGCAAACGTAATTTTTGTTTTCGTGTTACTTTTATTTCCTGTTTCCGTTTTCCCGATTCCCCCTGTATTTTGGCAGGCAACCAATGAACCCGCCATGATAACTCCCAGCACCATACACAATGTTTTTTTCATGCTTAAACCTCCATCATATTTTTAATTTTACACATGATCCCCACGTTTCATTTCCATTCAAAGTGCCCTGCACGTACCCCCCTCCTCCAGTTTATAAGGCAGCGTTATTTCAATATTTTCCTCCTTTTCTTTTCTCTGAAATGTATCCAAGGTATGCTCCACCATCATTTTGATCGGTTGCTTCATGGTGGTCAGTTTTGGGGTCACCTTCTGTGAAATGCTGATTCCGTCAAAGCCTAATACTGATACATCTCCCGGTACATGAAGGCCCGCCTGATCCAGAGCGCTGATCACTCCCATGGCGGCATCATCACTGAAAGCAAATACTGCTGTAAATTCCAGTCCTTCTTTTAATGCCTGCTGTGTCATATTAAAGCCACTTTCAAAGGTCAGCTCTCCGCATTTAATCATCTCATCCCTAAGCTCTAAACCAAATTCTTCATAAGCTCTTTTACAGCCTGTAATTCTCTGGAAACCGGAGCTGATGCTTTTAGGATGGTCAGACAAAACCAAAATATCTTTGTGGCGTAATCTCAGTAAGTATTTTGCCCCTGCGTGAGCGGCTGCCAGATCATTAATGTGGACCATCTTGCATCTTTTATCTGTACTTATCCCTCCTAACATAACAGTCTTTATATTCTTGGCTTCTATGTAGTTCAGCATATCCTGATTCAAATCCTCTTCCAGATAAATCACACCGGTAATGTCTAAATCCCTGAAATACTGTTTGTATTCTTCTCCGTCTTTTGAAACAGGAAAGAACACCATCCGGTAGCCATAGCCTGGAACTTCTTCTAAAAGTATTTTCAATACTTCGCTAAAATAAGCAAGCTTTAAATTTGTGAGCAGCACAGCAATCACACCGGGATTTTTTTGTTTACTTACCGGTTTATAATCCAGTTCACGGACAGCTGACTCGATTTTTCTGGCTGCCTCATCTGTCACAATGTTTTTCCCGTGAAAATACCGTGAAACAGTTGCTGGTGATACACCAGCTTTTTTTGCTACATCTCGAATATTTACCCCCACTTAACCCACTCCTTTGTTAATATTGTTCTAATTTTTTGTTATTTTTTAGTTTTTATTATAAAAATCATCTTACTACTTGTCAATATTGTTTCATTTGTTTCATACTAGTTTCATTTGTTTCACGGATTATTCATTATAATCCTCCATATTTCATCATGGAATGCAATAATCCCATTTGATATAAGCAGAACTTATGTTATATATAAATAGCATTAAGTTTACCAATAGTAATTACCATGGTATAATTAAGTGAAATTAAAAATAACCCATTAACATTTGTCATGGGTTTAAAGGAGAATCATACATATGGAGAGACTAATAGGTACTGTTTCGAGAGGTGTTCGTGCTCCGATTATCCGTCAGGGAGACGATATCGCTGAAATAGTTATTTCAAGTGTACTTGATGCCGCAACATGTGAAAATTTTGAATTACGTGACCGGGATGTTATCGCCGCAACCGAAGCCATTGTTGCCCGTGCTCAGGGAAATTATGCAACTGTTGACCAGATCGCGGCTGATATTAAAAATAAATTTGGTAATGAAACCATTGGTATCGTGTTTCCAATATTAAGCCGTAACCGTTTTTCTATTTGTCTGAAGGGTATTGCAAGAGGTGCCAAAAAAATCACCTTAATGCTAAGCTATCCCTCCGATGAAGTAGGCAATCACTTAATCGACTTAGATGCATTAGATGAAAAGGGCATTAACCCTTGGACAGATATTTTGACAGAAGCAAAGTACCGTGAACTTTTCGGCTACCGTAAGCATACCTTTACGGGCGTTGATTACATAGAATACTACAAGGAGCTTATCCAGAAGGAAGGCTGCGAAGTGGAAGTTATCCTTGCAAACGACTGCCGTACCATCTTAACTTATACCAAACATGTTCTCAGCTGCGATATCCATACCCGGTTCAGAACGAAACGCCTGCTTAAGGCTGCCGGTGCCGAGTCTGTATATGGTCTTGATGATATTTTAACCGATTCCGTTGAGGGCAGCGGATATAACGAAAATTATGGCTTGCTTGGCAGCAATAAAGCCACCGAAGACACGGTTAAGCTGTTCCCCCGCAACTGCGACCCAATTGTAAAAAAGATTCAGGATGGAATCCTTGAAAAAACCGGGAAGCATGTGGAAGTTATGGTTTACGGTGACGGTGCTTTCAAAGATCCCATGGGTAAAATCTGGGAATTGGCTGATCCGGTAGTTTCTCCTGCATACACGGAAGGTCTGGAAGGCCAGCCTAATGA
>JAEWRS010000079.1 GCA_023398855.1 Bacillota bacterium | reverse complement strand
CGGGTTCAATCAAAACAACAGCTATATTGTCCTTCCCCCCATTGTCATTGGCTACTGTAATTAATTTTTCTGCCTTTTCCGGCAGCTCCAGTTCTGAGCAGATAATTTCTTCCATCTCAGCGTCCTCCAGCATGTTGCTGAGTCCATCGGAACACATGAGCACATAGTCTCCCGGCTCCAGGCTGACTTCAAAAAAATCAATCTCCAGCTTATCCTCTGTACCAACCGCTCTTGTAATAATATTCTTTTTTTCCCGGTAATCCCTGCTCCCCCGCTCCAGCTGACCTAAAGACACCAGCTCTTCCACGTAGGAATGATCCTTTGTGATCTGCTGCAGCCGGTTTCTCACCAGATACAGGCGGCTGTCTCCCACATTAGCCACATACATGGCAGAGTCCTCAATTACAGCAGCTACCAGGGTGGTTCCCATACCATTAAATTCTGCATTTTTCATGGATTCCTGATAAAGCATTCCGTTGACTTTTAAGATCCCCTCCCGTAGAAGCGGAACAATGCCAGGCGAATCCGCCTGTTTTAAGTGTTCTACCAGATTCTCGGCAATAAATCTGGAGGCATAATCCCCGGCCTGATGACCACCCATGCCGTCAGCAACCAAAAAAAGATTGGGAAATGTTCCCAAAGACTCTGTCTGGGCATAGACATAATCCTGATTGGCCGTGCGGACTCTTCCGGTATCCGTCATAGCGCAAGCCTTCATTGTTTCATTCTCACTCCCTCTTCACTCCTGATATTAGAAGTTCCCTCACCCATTAATGAATACTTTGGGTTTTTAAATCAGGGGACTTTATTGATTCGGTCAAAAAACTTTTTCTCAACTGCCCGCAGGCACCGTTAATATCCCGTCCCATTTCTCTTCTTATAGTAACATTAATTCCGCTTTTTTCAAGAAGATTTTTAAATGCTTCAATAGCTTTCCTGTCTGACTGTACGAAATCCCGTTCTTTAATAGGGTTGACCGGAATGAGATTCACATGGCCGTGCTGGTCTTTTAAAAGAGCGGCCAAAGCCGAAGCTTCTTTTAAATTATCGTTGATGCCGCTTACCAGACTGTACTCAAAGGTCAGCCTTCGTCCAGTTTTTTCAAAATACGTCTGACAGGCCTTTAATACTTCCCTTAACGGGAAACGGTTTGCCACAGGCATCAGAGTTTTTCTGACTTCATCGTTTGGAGCATGAAGAGACAATGCCAGAGTAATCTGTAAATCTTCATCAGCCAGCCGGAGGATTCCCGGCACAATGCCGCAAGTAGAAACCGTTATGTTGCGCTGACTGATATTTAACCCATTAGCATCTGTAAGCATGCGGATGAACTGAACCAGATAATCATAATTATCTAATGGCTCCCCGGATCCCATAACAACCACATTGGAAACCCGTTCTCCGGTGAGCTTCTGGATCTGGTATATCTGATCAAGCATCTCCGACGGGCTTAGATTTCTCTCTAAGCCGTCAAGGGTAGAGGCACAGAACCGGCAGCCCATGCGGCAGCCTACCTGGGATGAAATACAGACAGAATTACCATGCTTGTATTTCATCAAAACGCTTTCAATCACATTCCCGTCGGAAAGAGCAAATAAGTATTTTCTCGTACCATCTATTTTAGAAATCTTTTTCTCAACAACGGTAAGGGAAGAGAGCTCTGTCAGCTGCAGCAGCTTCTCCTTCAGGGAGTTGGGAAGATTGGTCATTTCATCAAAACCGCCTGCCAGCTTCCTGTGCAGCCACTCATAGAGCTGCTTTGCACGGAATGGCTTTTCTCCAATAGACACTAAAAAGGCTGTCAGCGCATCTATTTCCATAGATTTTATATCAATCTTATCCATACTACGTTCCTCTATTCTGCCCAAGGTTTAACCGCTAAGGCAGCCTGTCTTTTTTTGGAATGCTGCAATAAAGAATCCGTCACACGGATGAATCCCCGGCAGAAGCTGTATATATTCCTGTCTTACAGCGGCAGAATCCAGTTCTTCTCCCAGTCTTCCTTTCAAATCCACACACTCAAATGGAAAATGGTCAATGAACCACTGGGCATTTTCTTCGTTTTCTCTCCTGTTAATGGTACATGTGCTGAAAATCAGCCGTCCGCCTGGTTTTACATAAGTTTGAACGATAGACAATATCTCCCGCTGAAGAGTTGCGAGAGCTTCTAAATCCTCCGGCTTCAAACGGTATTTAATATCTGGCTTTCGTCCAATAATCCCCAGTCCTGAACAGGGTAAGTCAGCAATGACGATATCCGCCTTTTCCGCGGAATCCGGATCAATGACAAGGGCATCCTGCACCTTTGTCCTGATATTAGAAAATCCGCATCTTTTTATATTTTCCTGGACCATTTCAATTTTTGAAAGGGTCAGGTCACGTACCTCCACCATACCAGTCCCATCCAGCTTATCTGCAATATGAATGCTCTTACCTCCGGGTGAACCGCAGACATCAATCACATAATCGCCTTTCTGTGGGGCCGCTATTTCCCCCACAAAGCTGGAACTTAGATCCTGAACCTGAATATATCCTTTTTGAAATGCCTCCAGACCTTCCAGATAATCGTATTTTTCGATACAAAGCACTTCTTTCGAAATACCGGACTCACTCACTTCGGCTCCCTGGTTTCTTAAGCTGCTCAGTATTTTCTCTTTAGATGCCTTTGTAAAATTGCAGCGGACCATTGTTTTTTTATTCTTTAAAAAAGATTCCATCATGGTGACAGCGGTTTCCCTGCCATAGGTCTCTTCCCACAAGGTTACAATCCAGGAAGGCATGGAATAACGTATGGAGTCATCCGGCCAGGAAAGGTCCTCTTTATTTCTTGAAACATTCCTGAGCACACCATTTACAAAACCTTTTAATCCTGCAAATTTACGCTTTACAGCAAGCTTAACCGCTTCATTGCACACGGCTGAGTCAGGGACGCGGTCCATATAAAGAAGCTGGTAAACTGACATGCGCAGAATGGTCCGTATCACCGGCTTCATTTTCTGAACCTTGATACTGGAAAATGAACCGATGACGTAATCGATCTGAATCAGGTATTCCACAGTCCCCTCCGCTATTCTGGAAATAAAGGCCCGATCTGATTTACTTAGGTACTGATATTTATTTAAGGCCTGGCGAAGAACGATATGGCTATAGCTCCCCCGTTCCAGGATCTCAAGCAGGATCTCCAGTGCAATTTCCCTGCTTCCTCCCTCATTGCATGCTTCCTTAGTCATCATTCCTTCTTCCTCCGAACAGGATGACCAGCCTCAAAAGCTGCAGTACGGTGGCAGCAAGGGCTGCAACATAGGTTAAGGCAGCGGCACCCAGCACTTTTCTGGTATAGCCTAATTCCTGGTCTCCTAAAATCCCTGTCTGCCCAAGAAGTGTGACAGCCCGGCTGGAAGCGTTGAATTCCACGGGCAAAGTGACTAACTGGAATATAACGGCCAGAGAAAACAGGATTAACCCAATATTGACCAAGGGGGAACCCATGCCTCCTAGAATCACTCCAAGAATGATAATGGGCAATGCTGCCTTGGAACCGATATTGGCCGCAGGAACAATAGCCCCACGAAGTTTTAAGGGAATATAGCCAGTATTGTCCTGCATTACATGGCCGCATTCATGTGCGGCTACACCGATTGCCGCTACTGATGTAGAGCCGTAAACAGTCTCAGACAAATTCACTGTCTTGGTCCTTGGGTCATAATGATCTGTAAGCTGACCGCCCACAGACCTTACCTGTACATCATAAATTCCCTGGGAATTCAAAAGGCGCTTTGCTGCTTCTGCCCCAGTCATCCCAGACATGCTTCTCACCTTCGAATATTTATTAAATGTACTGTTCACTTTTGCAGATGCCCCCATGGACAAAACTGCTCCGATGATAACAAGGATCCAGGTAGGATCCATATAGTATCCCATCATTCCGCCATAATACATAATCAGACTCTCCTTTCTTCTTTCCTGCCCATATTGTCAGGACTGGAAGCGGTTTCGGCAAGCCGTTGTAAAACAGTGCCCTTTTCAATCTGGTAACCACGGAGAAAGGCATCAATATCCATGCATTTTTTTCCCTGCAGCTGCAGCTTGAGAATAGATAAACTGCCTTTTCCGGTCTTAATTACCAGAGAGTCACGGCTCACTTCCGTCACTTGGCCGCAGACACCCTCATATTCCTTATCTATCACCTTTGCATCCCACAGTTTTATCACTTTTCCATTCCAGGCCGTATAAGCGCTTGGCCAAGGATTTAAACCTCTGATCAGCCGCTCAATAGCTGCTGCATCCATTGACCAGTCAATATCTCCCATGGACTTTTTTATCATGCCAACATAACAAGTATTGGAATCATCCTGGGGAGTAGGGCTGGCAGTCCCTTCTTTTAATTTTTCAATGGTTTTTAAAATAAGTCTGCCGCCCATATTGCTCAGCTTATCATGCAGGCTGCCAAAGGTTTCTTTTTCATCCAAAGCAACTGTTTCCTGATCCAGCATATCACCTGTATCCAGGGTCTCTGCCATCATCATGGTTGTAACACCGCTTTCTTTTTCTCCATTAATCACTGCATACTGTATGGGTGATGCACCACGGTATTTGGGAAGCAGGGAGGCATGAATATTTACACAGCCCAATTGGGGAATATCCAGGATGGATTTTGGCAGGAGCTGTCCAAAAGCAATTACAACGATAAGTTCTGGAGCCATATCAGATAAGATTTTAACAAATTCCGGACTCCTTGCCTTGACCGGCTGGTAAACAGGAATCTGGTATTCCAGAGCCTTTTCCTTTACAGGAGTCATCTGGACCTCCTTGCCTCTTCCCTTTGGTTTGTCCGGCTGAGTAACAACTGCAAGGATTTCATGACCCGCCTCCTGCAATGCCACAAGGGCTGGAACGGAAAAATCAGGCGTTCCCATAAATACGATGCGCATAATTATTCTTCGACCTCTCCTTCTTCCTCGTCAGGGATGACATCTTCCAGCTCACCTTCCACCTTGTCTACGTATAAATCACCGTTTAAATGATCGCATTCATGGCAGATTGCTCTGGCTAAAAGCCCTTCCCCTTCCAGTTCAAATGGCTCCATGGTTTCATCATAAGCCTTTATTCTTACGTACTCAGGTCTTGTAACGGTTCCTGATTTTCCTGGTACGCTAAGACAGCCCTCCGGACCTGTCTGGCTTCCTCTTGTCTCAAGAATTTCCGGATTAATGAGTACATACTGGTTTCCGTCTTCTACATCCAATACAACGATTTGCTTTAAAACACCCACTTGAGAAGCTGCCAGGCCGACCCCGTTAGAGTCATACATGGTTTCAAACATATCTCCAACCAGTTCTGTAATTCTTGGTGTGATTTCTTTTACAGGTTTGCAGTGTTTTCTTAAAATTTCATCTCCAATGGTTCTGATCTTTCTAATTGCCATTTTCCTTTATCCTCTCATTTATGAAAAATCAAATTGGACCATTACCTGGTCAAATTTATACCGGTGATCTTCTGAAAAAACGACGATCTGATCCCTGATTTTTATTAGTATATCATAGTTTTCCTGTTTCAAGTATAAAATTTTTCTATATATATCATTAATTTTGTAAACGGAAGCTTCTACCGGGCCAATGACCTCTGCCCTTTCCTGGACGGCTATAGGAGCAATGAATCCGGCCGCCGCGGCCGCTGCTTCGTTTAACAAATTTTCTTCTCTGGAAGAAAACTGGACAGTCAGCAGACCACTTGCCGGGGGATATTTCATCAGGCGCCGGTATGCCATTTCATGCTGGTAAAAGGTTTCATAATCCTGATTGGATGCTGTTACAATACTGTAATGCTCCGGACTGTAGGTCTGGATTACCACATCACCATTCCGGCAATCCCGTCCGGCTCTGCCTGCTGCCTGTGTCAGCAGCTGAAAAGTCCGCTCTGCTGAGCGGTAGTCCGGGGTATTTAAGGATAAATCCGCTGCCAATACTCCTACCAGGGTCACATTGGGAAAATCATGTCCTTTTACAATCATCTGGGTTCCGATGAGGATGTCTGCTTCTCCCTCAGAAAAGGCCGTAAGTATTTCTTCATGACCTCCTTTTTTCGAAGTGGTATCCAGATCCATTCGAAGGACCCTGGCATCAGGAAACATTTTTTTAGTCAATTGCTCAATTTTCTGAGTTCCAACCCCGAAATTGGCAATGTAAGGAGATTTGCAGGCCGGACAACGGTCTGGCATGGATACAGAATGTCCACAATAATGGCATTCCAGGCGATTGTTATTATGAAGTGTCAGGGTCACATCACAGTGGGGACAGCGAATGGCTTCGCCGCAGGATCTGCAGGATACAAAGTTTGCATAACCGCGTCTGTTGATAAATAGCATGATCTGCTCCTTTTTTTTCAGCCGGTCTTCCATGAGAAGCTTTAAGTTTCTGCTGAAAATGGATTTGTTCCCTTCCTTAAGTTCCTGCCTTAAATCCACTACAGCTACTGCTGCAAGACGACTGTCTTTTTTGGCCCGTTCCTTCAGGCGGAAAAGCTTGTATTCTCCTAAAAGGGCTTTTGAATAAGCCTCCAGGGAAGGGGTTGCCGAACCCAGGACCAAAGAAGCCCCTTGCATGGAGGCTCTTTTTACAGCCACATCCCTGGCATGGTATCTGGGAGATACCTCGCTTTTGTAAGCTCCCTCATGCTCTTCATCTATGAGAATCAGGCCAAGACGGGAAAAAGGAGTAAACAGGGCTGAGCGGGGACCGATCATAATGTCAATATCCCCATTTCTTGCCCGCTCAAACTGATCATACCGTTCTCCTGCCGATAATCTTGAATTAATAATGGACACACGGTTTCCAAATCTGCCATAGAAGCGTAGTACTGTCTGGTAAGTCAGGGCGATTTCCGGGATGAGGACAATCACCTGCTTCTCATCTTCAATGACCCTTTGAATTAATTCCATGTAAACCTCTGTCTTCCCACTTCCTGTTATACCGTGAATCAAATAGGTTTTTCTTATATTTTGTGAGTAATCCAGGCAAAAACTGTCCACAATGGCCTGCTGTCCTTCATTTAAAAGCACACCGCGCCCTTCTTTTGCTTTAGCCCTAATGGGATTTCTGTAAACCTCTTCCCGGTCTAAACTTACATATCCCTTTTCAATGACCGGTTTTAAGGTGGCTGCGGAAAGGTTCATCTGGTTGACTGCGATTTCATAGGGAATGACGGGGGTTTTCAAAAGTACCTGAAAAAGCCGTGTCCTGGCCTTATAGTTTTTTCTTTCTGCCTCTTCTAAGGCTTTGGAAAGCTGGGAATGATCCAAAAGACTTCTAAGCACCTTCTTTTCTTTTGGCTTTACTTTTTGCTTTACAGGAAGCACGGTTTTTAATGCCTGGTTCATGGTGGAACCATACTGCTCTTTCAGCCACCATGCAAGGGAAATGAGCAGGGACTCCGCTGATATGCCATCGGCCACAATCCCTGCTATTTCCTTAATCTTATCCGGATCATAATCCGTATGACCGGCAATTCCCACCACATATCCTTTCCGCGTGGAATTCCCTTTTCCAAAAGGAATTAAAACCAGAGAACCAACTGTAACTTCTTCAAGAAGCTCTGCCGGTATCCGGTAATCAAAGGTTCTGTCAACCTTTTCGTGGGAAATGTCAATAATAATCCGAGCAAATCGTTCTGCCATCTGTTTCCTCTTTTCTGCCCATGCTGTTTGGGCATAAAGGCTGCAAGATTATCAGTTCAAGTAAAACTTTTCTGCAACCGGGCTGAGCTTCATGCTGTTGGAGCCTTTAAACAGCACACAATCCCCTTCTTTTAATTCCGATTTCAAATAACAAACCAGTTCATCCGGTTCCAAGAATTCCTTTACCAGAATCTGAGGCGCATGTTCCTTTACAGCCCTGGCTATTTCCCCTGCCAGCTCTCCCAGGGTCACCACTTCATATACCGGATGCGCTGCAATGTATTCTCCGATTTCATAATGGTATTGGGGAGATTTTTCTCCCAGTTCCTTCATATCGGCCAGCACGGCAATTCTGCGTTTTGCTTTTGTGATGGAGCCCAGAACTTCCAGTCCTGCTTTCATGGAAACAGGGCTTGCGTTATATGTATCATCAATGATGGTCATTCCGTCTGCGTAATAGATCTGCTGCCGGTTCTTAAAGCCGGTAAATTCCTGAAGGCATTTTGCTGCTTCCTCCATGGGAATACCGCACTCAGATGCCACTGCAAGAGAAACCATGGCATTCAGCACATTATGACTTCCCATTACAGCCAGGCGCACGGGAATCCTTTGAGGTCCGAAGGCTGCCGTAAAAGCCGGAAGCCCCTCGTCTAAATGAATATCCAAAGCCCTGTAATCACAATTTTCTCCGGTTCCGTAGTAGATAGTCCGGAAGCCTGCTTTTGCCTTTGTAGTCTTTAAAAGCTGGTCATCCCCGTTTAGAAATAGGATTCCGCCTTCAGCCAATCCGTCCTGGATAGTCAGTTTTTCCCTGTAAATGTTTTCCTGGGAACCCAGCTGCTCAATATGTGTCACTCCGATGTTGGTGATTACAGCCATCTGGATTTTTGCAATTTTTGCAATAACAGTCAGTTCTCCCGGTTCACTCATCCCCAGTTCAATGACCCCGATTTCAGCCTCAGGAGTTATCTCTGATATGGTGATGGGGACTCCTACCTGGCTGTTATGATTTCCAGGAGTCTTATAGACGGTATAACGTGCAGACAAAGCACAGGCAACCATCTCTCTTGTCGTAGTCTTTCCCACGCTTCCCGTAATACCGACCAGGGGAAGGGTCAATAGGTCCCTGTAATTGCTTCCTATGGCCTGAAGCGCCTGCTTTGTATCTTCCACTCTGATCCATGGTCTGGCCGAGTCCATGGCATCATGCCGGCTGGTAAGGACTGCCGCGGCCCCGTTGTCAAAGGCCTGCTCAATAAAATGGTGGGCATCCTGTCTTTCTCCGATGAGAGGGACAAACAGATCATTCCCCTTCATTGTCCTGGAATCAATGCTTATGTGCTCCAGAACCGTATCCTCACTTCCGCAAAGAAGTCTTCCGCCAGTGAACAAAAGTATTTCCTTTACCGTCATATTCACCATTATTTCCTCCGTTCCATGTCCGCTTGAAGCGTACATTCCTTTTCTCTGTCATCTACCGCGGAAATGCCGAAAGCCGCGTCTTCCTACGGCTTCCGGCATTTCTTTATTGTCGCTGCCTTCCAGTTTAAGTTTCCTTTGCAAGCTGGAAATCAACCGCTTTTAAAACCTCTTCCCTGTCAGAAAAGTGGTAGCGGACTCCGTTCATTTCCTGGTAATCCTCATGTCCCTTTCCAATGATGGCAATCATGTCGCCTGGCTGGGCATGGGTGATACTGTAGAGGATGGCTTCTCTCCGGTCCGGGATTTCCATAAACGCTCCTCCGGTCTTTTTAAGACTTCCCCGAATATCTGCAATAATATCTTCCGTTTTTTCGTATCGGGAATTATCTGCAGTGATAATGGTAAAATCAGCCAGACGTCCAGCACTGTCTCCCATGGAAATACGCCGGTCTTTGGAACGGTTTCCGCCGCAGCCAAAAACACAGACAAGGCGTTTGGGGTGATAATCCCTGAGCGTTGAAAGCAGGCTTTCCATGCTGACCGCATTATGGGCATAATCCACGATCACTGTACATGTTTCAGAAGCATATACAATTTCCATACGTCCGTTTACATTTAAATGTTCCAGACCATGACAGATATTTTCCTTGGGAAGCTCTAAAAAGCTTAAAACGCTCACTGCTGCCAGGGCATTGGCAACATTAAACCGCCCCGGAATATTCACCCGCACAGAAAGCTCACAGATTCCTTTGATGTCAAATTCCAGTCCAACAAAATCCGGCTGTGCGATATAGCGGATAGCCTCAGCCTTAAAATCTGTATTCTTTTTCTCCATGGAAAAGGAATAGAGCCTGCAGGAGGCATCCTTAACTACTTCCTCCCAGTGGTCATCATCCTTGTTCATGATTCCCACTTTACAGCAGGAAAAAATACGGGATTTAAAATACAGATATTCTTCAAAATCCTTGTGCTCATCCGGTCCGATATGATCCGGGGAAATATTGGTAAACAGTCCGTAATCAAAACAGATCCCGTCTACCCGGTGCATCTTAAAAGCCTGGGAGGAAACCTCCATCACCATATATTCGCAGCCAGCCTCTGCCATACGGCTGAAAGCCTGGTGAAGCTCATAAGACTCGGGAGTGGTATTAACCGTGGGAGTTACTTCCTGGCCAATGACAATGCCAGTGGTTCCGATCATTCCCACTTTCTTTCCGCAAGCCTCCAAAATGGTCTTGATCATATGGGTAGTGGTAGTTTTACCCTTGGTTCCTGTCACACCGATTGTTACCATCTTTTCTGCCGGATAACCAAATCTGGCTGCAGCAAGCAGGGCCAGGGCTTCTCTTGCATTATGTACGAGGATGGCAGTTACGCCATCAGGAATCTCTGTCTTTCGTTCCACTACAAGGATCTCGGTCCCTGCAGCTACCACATCAGGAATAAACTCATGGGAATCGGTTCTTGTTCCCTTCATACAGACGAATACGACTCCTTTCCTGGCTTTTCTGGAGTCATATATCACATCCTCTGCATCTATCTCAAGGCTTCCCTGTAACACCTCATAGGTTAAATCCTTTAACCATTCTTTAAACTTCATAAAACCTCCCAATCAGAATAATCCGGTGATTACTCCATCTTCATTAACATCAATGCTGTCTGCGGCCGGTTTTTTTGGAAGGCCTGGCATAGTCATAATGGCCCCGGTCACAACGACTACAAAGCCGGCACCTGCTGAAACGTAAGCATCCCGCACAGTGATTTCAAAGCCTTCCGGCCTGCCAAGCTTTGTCTGGTCATCTGACAAGGAATACTGTGTCTTTGCCATGCAGACAGGAAGGCTCCCAAATCCCATTTCTTCAAATTTCCTTATGGCTTTTAAAGCCGCCGGAGCATAGGAAACCCCATCTGCACCGTAGATTTCCCTTGCAACTGCAGCCACCTTATCTTCCAGTCCCATTTCGTCAGGATAAAGGGGCGTAAAGCTGCTTTTTTTATTTTCCAGGGTATAGAGGACCTTTTCCGCCAGCTCAGTGCCGCCCTCGCCTCCTTTTTCCCATACCTGGGATAAGGCAAATTCACAGCCCCTCTCTTCACAGAACTTCTTAACAAAATGGTATTCAGCCTCAGTATCGCTGATAAAGGAATTCAGGGTAACAATGACGGGGACACCGTATTTCATCATATTTTCAATGTGCTTTTCTAAATTGACAATGCCTTTTTGAAGGGCTGTTAAATTCTCTTCCTTTAACTGGTCCTTTGGTACTCCGCCGTTGTATTTGAGGGCCCTTACCGTTGCAACCAGTACAATGGCATCCGGCTTTAAGCCTGCTTTTCTGCATTTAATATCAAGAAACTTTTCAGCGCCTAAATCGGCGCCAAACCCTGCTTCCGTAACAACAATATCAGCCAGTTTTAAAGCCGTCTTTGTGGCGCGTACACTGTTGCAGCCGTGGGCAATGTTTGCAAAGGGGCCGCCGTGTACAATGGCACCGGTATGCTCCAATGTCTGAATCAGATTTGGTTTTAAGGCATCCTTTAATAAAGCAGCCATTGCTCCTACTGCGTTTAACTGGAAGGCAGTCACAGGCTCCCCAGCATAATTATATGCAACAATAATTCTTCCCAACCGTTCTTTTAAATCTTCCATGTCATTTGCAAGGCAAAGAATTGCCATAATCTCTGATGCCACCGTGATCACGAAATGGTCTTCCCTCACAAAGCCTTCTGCCTTGGAACCAAGGCCGATCACAATATTTCTGAGAGCCCGGTCATTCATGTCTAAGCAGCGCTTCCAAAGAATCTGACGGGTATCAATTTCCAGGGAGTTTCCCTGATGGATATGATTATCTAACAGCGCTGACAGTAAGTTGTTAGCCGAGGTTATGGCATGAAAATCACCGGTGAAATGAAGATTTAAGTCTTCCATGGGCACAACCTGAGCATAGCCGCCGCCGGCAGCACCGCCCTTGATGCCAAAGCATGGCCCAAGAGAGGGTTCCCTGAGAGCAATCATTGCATTTTTCCCCATTTTCCCCAGTGCCTGGCCAAGGCCCACGGTAGTGGTAGTTTTCCCTTCCCCTGCCGGGGTGGGGTTAATGGCAGTTACCAGAACCAGCTTACCGTCAGAACGGTCTTTTACCCGGTCCCATAATTCATCAGACAATTTCGCCTTATATTTTCCGTAAAGCTCCAATTCTTCTTCACTGATCCCATAAGAAGCAGCCACATCCTTAATAGGCAGCAATGCTGCCTCCTGCGCGATTTCAATATCTGTTCTCATTTTCTAGTCCTCCTTCTATGTAAATGATACAGCAATATTTAAAAACCCTGGGAAAGCATTTCATCAAATTCCTCCAGGCTCATTAATACCTTACGGGGCTTGGTACCTTCTTCTTCCCCTACCACACCGGCTTCCGCCAACTGATCCATGATTCTGGCCGCCCGGTTAAAACCTATTTTAAACATTCTCTGGAGCATGCCGATGGATGCTTTTTCTTTTTCAATGATAAATTTTCCTGCCTGGATGAAATATTCGTCCCGGTCATTTCCACCGCCCCTGGTCTCTCCCCCAGCTGGTGAGGAAGTAATCATGCTTTCTACTTCCACATTATAATCCGTGGTCATTCCCTGTTCTGTCAAGAATTCCACCACCTTTGAGACTTCAGAATCTGATACAAAGGCACCCTGAACCCGCATGGGTTTAGGATAACCAGCCGGATAAAACAGCATGTCACCTTTACCAAGAAGCTTTTCCGCACCGTTCATATCAATAATGGTTCTGGAATCCACGCCGGAAGAAACAGCAAAAGCCACCCTGGATGGTACATTGGCTTTGATCAGTCCTGTGATGACATTGACCGAAGGACGCTGGGTAGCGATGACTAAGTGAATGCCAGCCGCTCTGGCAAGCTGGGCCAGACGGCAGATGGATTCCTCCACTTCTCCTGGGGCAACCATCATCAAATCTGCAAGCTCGTCAATAATAATAACGATCTGCGGCATTTTCTTAGGCTTATCCTCATCCTCAATATCCTTGATACTTTCCACCTTTTTGTTATATCCTTTGATATCCCGGACATTGTACTGAGCAAACTTATTATAACGGTCCGTCATCTCCGCTACCGCCCAGTTAAGGGCACCGGAAGCTTTTTTCGGGTCAGTGACCACAGGAAGGAGTAAGTGGGGAATACCATTATAAACACTCAGCTCCACTACCTTGGGATCCACCATAATCAGCTTCACATCCTCAGGGTCAGCCTTAAAGATAATACTCATGATCAGGGTATTGATGCACACGGATTTACCGGAACCGGTGGCCCCGGCGATCAGAAGATGGGGCATCTTTCCAATGTCAGTAACAACCACCTGTCCGCCGATGTCCTTGCCTACTGCAAAGGCAATTTTAGAGGAATGCTTCTGGAAGCTGTCCACCTCCAGAATATCTCTTAAGTATACCATCTGATTTTCTTTGTTGGGAACCTCAATGCCCACTGCCGATTTACCGGGTATGGGAGCTTCTATCCGGATATCCGCTGCCGCCAAGCTCAATTTAATATCATCTGCCAGGCTTACGATCTTACTTACTTTTACTCCCTGCTCTGGATGTAGCTCATATCTGGTTACAGACGGTCCACAGCTTATATTGGTAACTGTAACACCTACACCGAAATTCTGAAGGGTCCTTTGAAGCTTGATGGCAATGTCTTTGTATTCTCTGTCGGAAAAAACTGATGCCTTTCCCTTTTTAAGGAGGGAGAGAGGTGGAAATTTATACTCTACCTTTACTGTCTCCTGCTTTTGTCTGATTTCCTGGCTGACATGGAAGCCGTCTTCTTTTGACGAATCTATCTGTTTCTTTTCCAGCTTTTTCTGAAGGGCTTCCGTGTCAGTCTCTATGATCTTTCCGGAAGCAGTAACTACCTGCTTGGGTTCCTGGGGGATGGTAAAGGTATCATTTTCCTCGACAGGATAAAAATCCTCTTCCACGATCTCCATTTCCTTTAAGGTTTTTATCTCCTTCTTCATATATATGGAAGCTTCTTCCATTGCTTCTCCAAAAGGCGCAGCTCCACCGTCAGGTTCAAAAGGCACAATATCTTCTTCCATTTCCACAACCGGAGAAATGCTTCCCCTGAAAATATCAGCAGGATTAGGTTCCGCACTTTCTACAGCGGTAAGGGCAGACAGCCTGTCAGCCTGGGCCATAATATCCTCCCCAAGGTCTTTGAGGATCTCTTCATCCGGTTCCTGGTCATCTTCTGCCTGGACTGTCTTAAGCTATGTAGCATCCAAGTTAACACCCCGAAGCTTTTGCTCTTCCCAAAGCTGTCTGCGGGCTTCCTGGCGCTTTGCATGGTTTTCCATATGCATGTCTACATTTTCCTTGGCATGACGATATGCCGTTCCGCTTCCCTTTTTTACAATATCAACAAAAGACTTTTCTGTAATGCAGACCGCAGATATGACAAGAAGGACTCCAATTACCAGATAGGCCCCCACAGCACCAATAATGGAGGTGAGCCCTCCGGCCAGAAGACCACCTATGATCCCCCCGCCTTTTCCGCTGACAGAGGCTTCATAATAAATGTCGGCAAGACCGGCTCCATCACCGGCTTTTCCGCCAAAAAGGAGCTGTAAAAATCCACACAAAGAAACCAGCGCCAATACAAAAGACGCCAGTTTAAAAGCTGCCCTGGGATTTCCCTGATTGGAAATGTAAAAGGCAGTTCCGGCAAACAGCAATACTGGTGCCACATATCCCACACTTCCGAATACACCAAGCTGAATGCTCCGCAGAAAATCTCCTACCACGCCGCACAAATGAAAGTTACTTAAAAACAGAATGGCCGCAGCCAAAAATGACATAATGATCACTACTTCTGAATGGATAAATTCCGGTTCCGGCAAGATCAGATTTTTCTTGGCGCCGGAGCTTCTTGTTCTCCCGTTTTTTCCTTTTTTTGCTGTTGTCCGTTTCTTCGTTGTCTCAGGCACAATACTTCCCCCTTCTATCCGTTGGTAACAGTATACAAAAAAAACGGAAGAATTGCAACGATTAACAGGAAGCAGTTTCCATCAGCTCATATAATTTTTTTAATGCCTCCTTAATTCCTCCCACCTCGTTGATTAAGCCTTCTTTTACAGTTTCCTCGCCTACCAGAACGGTTCCTAAGTCTCTGGTGAGCATTTCCGTATTCAGCATAAGGCGTTTGAGCTGGTCATAGGCAATTTGTGCGTGAGATGATACAAAACTTAAGATCCGGTCTTGTATCATCTCAAAATATTCATAAGTCTGGGAAGCGCCGATTACCATTCCTGTCATTCTTACCGGGTGTATCATCATGGTCCCGGTGGGAACGATAAAGGAATAATCCGTACAAACAGCCAGAGGAACTCCAATGGAATGGCTTCCTCCAAGAACCAGGGATACCGTTGGTATGCTTAAAGAGGCAATCATCTCGGCAATGGCCAGGCCTGCATCCACATCACCGCCGGAAGTATTCAAGAGAACCAAAAGCCCCTCCACCGAATCGTCGTCTTCAATTTCTGCCAGCTTGGGCAGGATATGATCATATTTTGTAGCCTTGCTGTTTCCGGATAAATTCTCATGGCCTTCCACTTCTCCGATAATGGTAATCAGATGAATCTTCCGCTTGTTTGCATTGTCATCCAAAGTAGCCTGGCCATACTCCTCCAGCTTCTCATCCTCTTTTTGTTCAATATCCTTTTCCGTCTTTTTTTCATCCAGGTTTTCCTTGCGTGAATTGTCGGAAGGCTTATTCTGCCTTTCATCCATATCTTCATTCCTTTGATTATCATCATTTTGATGTTCTCTCACCTTAAAAACCTCCTGTCATACTCTGTATTTGGTATTTTCTTATGATGTGGAGAAAACCATAAAAATATGCCTGAAAACTAAAAACCGGATTTTTCGTTTCTATATAAGAGGCCAGTCATTAATCTGTCAAAACTACAATGTTTTAGTTGTGATTATAACAAGTTATTGACTTTGATACTTTTCCGTGTTAAACTACCAAATAATAAAAAAAGTCACATTCTTGCCAATGGAGGCAGCGCCGGAGAGATCCTTTTGCGCTGCTTTTCTATAAACGGATTCATATTCTTCAGGCTGTGGCTTAACTAAAAAAGGAGAGATCGTTTATGAACAATTTTTTTATTGCTCAAACTTTTGGTAAGTCCTCAAATTTTACGGATATCCCAAACCATTTATTTAAGGAGCACAATGTAAAAAAAGGCCTGCGCAACGAAGACGGAACCGGAGTCAGGGTTGGCTTAACCCGCGTATCTGATGTGGTTGGATATGAAATCCAGGACGGGAAAAAGGTAAATGTACCCGGAAAACTTTATTACCGGGGTATTGAGATCGGTGACCTGGTAAGCGGAAAAAGCAGTGAGCGCCACGGCTTTGAAGAAACATCGTTTTTACTCCTGTTTGGCTATCTTCCATCCAAAAAGGAATTAAGAGAGTTTACCTCCACCTTAAGCCGGAACTATCTTCTTCCGGATGAGTTTTTGGAAAAGAACATGCTCCGCTCCCCTTCCCGCAATTTAATGAACAGCCTTCAGAGGAACATCCTGTCTCTTTATGATTATGACGAGGAGCCGGATAATGTGGATCCATATCAGACCATGTTAAAAGGAATCAACATTCTGGCAAAGCTTCCTTCTCTTTCTGTTTACGCCTACCAGAGCAAGGTTCATCATTATGACAGAGACAGCCTGATCATACATTATCCGAAGCAAGAATATTCCATAGCAGAAAACATCCTCTACATGCTGCGCCGGGATGGGGTCTTTACTGAGCAGGAAGCAAATCTGCTGGATGTAATGCTCATGATCCATGCAGACCATGGCGGCGGTAACAACTCCACCTTTACCAATGTTGTCATATCTTCCACCGGAACCGATATTTATTCAGCCATATCCGCTTCCATCGGCTCCTTAAAAGGACCAAAGCACGGCGGTGCCAACATATGCTGCAGCGAAATGATCAAAGCGATTGAAAAAGAAATCGGGTTTAAGGCGACAGAAAACCAGATGAAAGGTATCATCCAGAAGATCCTTGCAAAGGATTTTTATGATAATTCCGGCCTTGTTTACGGACTTGGCCACGCTGTTTATACAATCTCCGACCCAAGGGCTGATTTATTAAAAATCTGCTGCGAAAAGCTTGCCAAACAGAAAAACAGGGAAGATGAGTATGAATTCCTGACAAAATTTGAGAAAGTTGCCAAAGCATGTCTGGCTGGAAACGGAAAAACCCTGTCAAACAATGTGGACTTCTACAGTGGTTTCGCTTATAATATGTTACAGATACCGGAAGATATGTATACGCCTCTGTTCGTCTGCTCTCGTATGGCAGGCTGGCTGGCGCACAATATCGAAAACAAGCTGTACGACGGAAGAATCATGCGTCCGGCTACAAAATACGTAGGAGAGACTGTTTCCTACAAAAAAAGAGAGGAAAGATAGCATATGGTGAAATTGTATGACGGCGGGGCTTATCTTGTTCATGGAAG
>JAEWRS010000039.1 GCA_023398855.1 Bacillota bacterium | reverse complement strand
GCCTAATCATGGAATCAGGATCAATGGCTGGGAGTTTAATATCCGCAGGCTGTTGAGCGACTATTTTATCAAGCGCCAAAGTCTGGCAGGAGTGGACATCAGCCATCAGGAAAGCGAACTGGTCCATTTGGCGGAAGTATTAAAGAGTCTGCTGAAAAAATATGGGATCCGCCTTTCGGAAATCGCTTTTGAGAATTTCATAGACTACACCTATGTGGCCCGGAAACGAATGAGATCAGGCTTTTACCTTCAGATGGAGAAAGAAAACTTACCAGAAATAAGAGGAAAGGAAACAGCGCTTGTCCGGGATCTTATTTCTTTGGTCGAGTCCCAGGAACCGATCACCTATACTGCTGACGAGGAGTACTATCTTTCCCTGTATCTGGCAGGAAAACGGATGATTGGAAGTACATTGGAAAATGACTCTAATTTTGTTATCAGGGAGCAGACTGATCAATTAGCCATGGCCATGATGGAATTGGTGAGAAGGGAATATGGGCTGGAAATACATAATAATTTTGAAATAAGGATGACCTTAAACCAGCATCTGGTTCCCTTTGATATCAGGATCAGGTATGATATTCCACTGAAAAATCCCATTCTGGAAGAGATTAAGCAAAAGTATTGTCTGGCATACCAGATATCCTATGAAGCGGTTGGAGTGCTGAAAAAGCATTATAAAAAGGATATATCCGAAGATGAGATCGGATATTTCGCTCTGATTTTTCAGCTGGCTCTGGAAAGGGACAGGATGGAACCCTGTTCTGATATTCTTGTGGTATGCAGCACGGGAAAGGGGAGCTCCCGGTTACTGAAATACAAATATGAAAGTGAGTTTTCCGGTTATTTAAGAAGTATTTATGTCTGCGATCTCTTGGAACTGGAACATTTCGACTTCCAGACCGTTGATTTTATTTTCTCTACTGTGCCCATCACCATGGAGGTTCCCGTGCCGATTGTAGAAGTGGGAGCATTTTTGGAGGCCGATGATATCCAGAAAATTACCCGTACCCTTAAAAACGGAAACAGCCGGGGGATCATAAAACAGTATTACACACCAATGCGGCTGCTTAGGTCAGTGGAAGGAACGCATAAGGAAGAAATATTAAAGTTTCTCTGCGGCGTTATCAGCAGTCAGGAACAGGTGGATGAGAATTTTTATGAGCTGGTCCTTGAGCGGGAGACCTTTGCACAGATGGATTATGGTAATTATATCACCCTCCCTCACCCCAATCAGATCGCTTCGGAGGAAACTTTTGCTTATGTGGCGGTCTTAAAGGAACCGGTCATCTGGAACAAGCTTCCTGTCCAGGTGATATTGCTGATTTCCATAGGAAGGAAAGAAGACAGAAACCGCCAGATCTTCTATGACACCACCGCGCGGTTTGCACTCAATAAAGAAGCGGTCATGGGCTTAATCCGGGAACCGGAGTACGAGGTTTTGCTGGAACTGCTGGAAGAATAAGAATACCACATTCAGACTGGAATATAATTGCCAGATTGAATGTGGTATTTTTTCCGTTGGAGTTTTGCAGGCCCCGATGATACCATAATGACATGCAATGGAAGGAGGATAACATTACTTATGCTGAATAAGGATTTTCTATGGGGAGGTGCAGTAGCCGCCCATCAGCTGGAGGGAGCCTGGAACCAAGGAGGAAAAGGCATAAGCGTTGCTGATGTGATGACAGCCGGTGCCAATGGTAAGGAACGGGAGATCACTGATGGAGTTTTAGAGGGCAGCTATTATCCCAACCATGAAGGAATTGATTTTTACCATCGTTACAAAGAGGATATCAGCCTTTTTGCGGAAATGGGATTCCAGTGTTTCCGCACTTCCATCGCCTGGACCAGGATCTTTCCGGGAGGAGAAGAGACAGAACCAAATGAAGAGGGTCTGCGGTTTTATGACAGATTATTTGATGAGTGCAGAAGGTATGGAATCCAGCCGGTAGTGACCCTGTCCCATTTTGAAATGCCCTATGAACTGGTTGTCAGATACGGAGGTTTTAAAAATCGTATCTGTGTGGAGCTGTTTGTGAAGTTTGCCAAGGTGTGTTTTGAACGGTATAAGGACAAGGTGACTTATTGGATGACCTTTAATGAAATCAATAACCAGGCAGATTTTGACGGAGACTTTGCCCCCTTCACCAACTCAGGGCTTTTCTTTAAGGAAGGGGAGAGCCGGGAAGTTCTCATGTATCAGGCTGCTCATTACGAGCTGGTGGCATCGGCCCTGGCAGTAAAGGCAGGGCATGAGATTAATCCAGACTTTAAGATAGGCTGCATGATGGCCATGTGTCCCATTTATCCTTATTCTTGTGATCCCAGGGATATGATGATGGCAATGTCTTCCATGCAAAAGCGCTGCTGGTTTGGAGACGTTCATGTGAGAGGGAAGTACCCGGAATACATAAAGGCCTACTGGAAGCGGAAGGGACTGATTCTGGATATAAGTCCGGAAGATTTGGAAGCGTTAGAGGAAGGCTGTGTGGATTATATTGGTTTTAGCTATTACATGTCTTTTACTGTCAGGCACAGGGAGGATAATCCAGAGTACGATTACAGGGAACGGCGTGACCGGGTGGATAATCCTTATGTAAAGTCCAGCCAGTGGGGCTGGCCCATTGATCCGGAAGGATTACGCTACACCATGAACTGGCTGTATGACCGGTACGGGCTTCCTTTGTTCATTGTGGAAAATGGCTTTGGAGCTTATGACCGTAAAGGAGAAGACGGCATGATTCATGACAAATACCGCATGGAGTATTTAAAGGCGCATATAGAAGCAATGAAACGATGTGTGGAACAGGACGGAGTGGACTTAATCGGATATACCCCGTGGGGCTGTATTGACCTGGTCTCTGCAGGAACAGGGGAAATGGAAAAGCGCTATGGCTTCATATATGTTGACAAGGACAATCAGGGGAACGGAACAGGGGAAAGAAGCAGAAAAGAAAGCTTTTACTGGTTTCAGAAGGTAATTCAATCAAACGGAGAGGAATTATAGGAGGAAGAGATATGATAAAGATTCGGTTATTCTGCAATCAGGGAATGTCCACTAGTCTGCTGGTGAGTAAGATGAGGCAGGCAGCCCTGGAAGAAGGGCTGGAAGCAGATATTGCTGCGTTTCCGGTGAATGATCTGGATGACAACCTGGGAGGAGTGGACTGCGCGCTGTTAGGACCTCAGGTGGCATACTTAAAGG
The DNA here is from genome assembly GCA_023398855.1 of Bacillota bacterium. Classification (GTDB taxonomy): domain Bacteria; phylum Bacillota; class Clostridia; order Lachnospirales; family Lachnospiraceae; genus Lacrimispora. The sequence continues at coordinate 1,174 of JAEWRS010000039.1, read as the reverse complement.
ATAAAGTTTCAAAGATCTGCGAAAACCAGCAGGTTCCTTTGGATGTAATCCCCATGGTGGATTACGGCATGTGCAATGGAAAAAAGGTTCTGGAGTTTGCCAAAAGGCTGGCTGGTAAATGAGAAGAAAAGTGAGGGACAGTGAGGATGAAAGAGTTTTTAAATAATAGGGTAATTCCGGCATTAATGGTATTTATCAATACAAAGGCAATTCGTGGTTTAAAGGATGGGCTGCTGTATTCCATGCCAATGATGATCATTGGTTCTATTTTTCTGCTGCTGGCAAATTTTCCATATACGCCATTTGCCGATTGGATTAAGGCCATTGGAGTGACACCAGTGCTGAATCAGGCATTTGAAAGCACCTTTAATATCATGGCTTTGATTGCTTCCATTGGTATTGCCTATACATATGTAAAAAATGAGGGATACAACGGAATGCCGGCAGGAGTGATTTCCCTGTGCACGTACCTGCTGCTTCAGCCGTCCTCCGTGACCAATCAGGATGGAGCTTTGGTTGGGGTTATTTTTAAGACCTGGACAGGGGGGCAGGGAATGATCGGAGCAATCCTGATCGGACTTATTGCAGGTTGGATCTACACGGTTTTTTTAAGAAAAAATATTACCATTAAGATGCCTGATGGTGTTCCGGATGGAGTGGCCACCTCTTTCACGGCTCTGGTTCCCGGAGCTGCTATTATTATCGGGGCCTCCATTATTTATGCCATAGTAAAAGATGTGTTCGGCACTACTCCAATGGAGTGGATCTATAAAACAATTCAGATTCCCCTCCAGGGCCTGACGGATTCCTTTGGCGGAGTGATTGCCATGGGATTTCTGATTCCGTTTTTCTGGTTCTTCGGAATCCACGGCTCCACCCTTGTGGGAGGAATTATGGGACCCATTCTCACAGCAAACACTGCCGCAAACCAGGCGATTATTGACAGCGGGCTGGAGCTTAACCTGGCAAACGGGGGACATATTGTTACCCAGCAGTTTTTGGATCAGTTTATGACGGTTACAGGGGCGGGAATCACTATTGGCGTAGTAATATATCTTACATTTTTTGCCAAATCCACTCAGTGTAAGCAGGTAGGTAAGCTGGGAATCGGCCCAGCGTGCTTTAATATTAATGAGCCAGTGCTCTTTGGTACGCCCATTGTGCTGAATCCCAT
>JAEWRS010000135.1 GCA_023398855.1 Bacillota bacterium | reverse complement strand
AGTTCTCTGTATGCCCCACCGGAAGGATTGGGAACTCCCTGCCATGGATTATGGAACGTGTACAAGGAACCACCTTGTTCCATAACTGCAATTTTGTGGGCAAGTGAAAGCGCGTCTTCTACCCGGTGGGTTATGATAACAGCAGTGGGCTTTTTTTTCACCCATATGCTTAGAAATAAGTTTCGTACTGTCAAAGCAGCCCCAATATCCAAAGCAGCGAAGGGTTCGTCCATGAGGAGCAGCTCCGGATCCATAAGAAACGCCCTGGCAAGAGCAACACGCTGGGCCTGCCCTCCGCTTAGGGTAACCGGATACCGGTTTAACAGGTCATGGATGCCCAGTTCTTTGCTAAGGCTGGATAGCCGTGCTTCCATATCCCTGACGCTTCCCCTGATCCTGGCAGCGAACAGGCAGTTCTCTCTTACGGTTTTCCAGGGCAGAAGACCGTAGCTTTGGGGAATCAGGCCGATAGAACATGTTCTGGGATTCAGTGGGCTTCCATCCAGGGATACAGAACCTTCATAGGGCAGGAGTCCGGCCAGAGCGTGGATCATGGTGGATTTTCCGCAGCCAGAGGGACCTGCCACAGCCATGACGGTTCCTGTTTCAATCCGCCAGGACATCTGGTTAATTACCTGATGGATGCCGCCTTTTTCATATGTAACACACATGTGATTCACTTCCAGCATCTGGCTTACTCCTTTCTATAAATAGTTATTTCTGCCCGGTCAATAATTGTTCCGGCTGTAAATCAGAACTGCATAACCCTTTTTTTGACGCCCATTCTATGGCAGCCTGTAGGTCTGCCATTTTTGGCAGCTCATTTTTACGGAATACAGGCAGCTTGATGCTTCCTGTAAGTTCCTCCGGATAGCCCGCCCCTTTGATGACCAGAGATTCATATTCCTTTAGGGGAGTGCTGTTAAGGTAGTCTGCAGCTTCATCGTATGCAAGATACAACTTTTCTATGGCATCGGATTTTTCGTTAATAGCTTTCTGTGTGAAAGCAGATACAGCAGGATAAAGGCCTTCCGTATTGGCACTACCCAGCACAACGGCCCCTTCCTTTATGGCGATTGTGGAGAATGGTTCTGGAAGAAGAACCAGGTCTACCTTTCCGCTTCGAAGCATTTCCAGTCTGTCAGGAATTCTCGGCACTACTGTTTTATCCAGGTAGGCATCCTCAAATCCGGCTTTATTTAACATATAATCCAGAGAATATTCGATCAGTGTATTTTCCGAGATGGCAATGCTTTTACCGGCAGCCCCGCTCAACGAGGTTATTCCAGTATCCTTTCCTGCAAGCAGAACATAGTCTCCGTCAGTACAACCGGTAGCCTTCACGTCCAGTCCGGCATTCTGATACATGCAAAGACCAACAAAATCGGTAAACACTCCATCCAGTTCACCTGCCTGAAGAGCGGCATCACGGTCTTTTGCAGAAGAAAATACCTGCATATCAAGCTGAATCCCATGCTTTTTATCAAGCCCTTGTTCCGTAATGATTGTCAGCGGCACAATATCGGAAGAATACATAACTCCCAAGTGAATGGAGCCCTCCGCGCTGTTTGCTGCTTTACCGGAACAGCCGCTTAAAAGTACAGCGGTTCCGCACAAAAGCAGAGGGAAAAGTCTTCTCCTGCTTGAGAGGAGCTGCGTTATTTTATTTTTACATGAGTTTTTCATTGTTTCTACTAATTCCTTTCCAGTTCTAGTCAGACTTTTTTCCAGATTCCTCTTTCCATCGTTCATACCGGTGATTATCCAACCCCAGGCAGTCCAATACCCGTCCAGCCATAAAGTCAGCCAGGTCATTCAAGCATTCTGGTTTCTGATAAAAGGCAGGCATGGCGGGAACAATATATGTGCCGTACTCTGCCAGTGTCAGCATATTTTTTAAATGGATCTGGGAAAGGGGAGTTTCTCTTGGCACCAGTACCAGAGGACGGCGCTGTTTCAGTGCCACATCCGCAGCCCTGGTAATCAGGTCCGGCGTAATTCCGGCGGAAATATGGGCCAGCTTTGACATGGAGCAAGGAACAATAATCATACCATCCATCAGATGGGAACCGCTGGCAGCAGCAGAGAACAGGTCCTTGTTATCCTCAAGGATAATCCGGTCAGTGAATCGTTCTTTTAAATCGGAGTACCATTCTTCTGGCTTTCGGCCTGTTTCGTAAGCAAAGACCTTTTCTCCTGTTTCCGTAAGGATGAGCCGTACCATTGCTTTGGCTTCAAGAAGGGCTTCTACTGTCTGAAGACCGTAAATACTGCCGCTTGCGCCTGTAATTCCAACTACATATTGTTTCATGATCTGCCTCTTTTCATTGCTTTAAAAATACACATCCAGGGTGCCGAAGACCAGAAGCACGATGCTGGTAATCTGGCTAATGCTGTATGATGCCATATTGACATTTTCTAAGTGATCCGGTGAAATCAGGCGGTGCTGAATCACCATGAGGATTGCGATAATTCCCAGGCCTGTTCCGTAAAAGAAGCCAAACCGGGGATAAAGCAGCATTCCTGCGGCCGCCAGACAAAGCAGTGCAGTGCCATGGAATAAGGCGCTGATCAGCAATCCTCCTTTTATCCCAAACCGCACCGGAATGGAATGAAGTCCGTTTGCCTTGTCAAATTCATAATCCTGGGAGCCGTAAATAATATCAAAGCCAGCTGTCCAGAGGCAGTTGGCAGCACCAAAGAAAAGAGGAATAAGGGAAAACCTTCCTGTTACTGCCAGCCAGGCTCCCACTGGGGCGCAGGCACATGTGATGCCCAGAATCAGATGGCACATCCAGGTGTAGCGTTTCGTGTAGGAATAGATGGTCATCAGGAACAGGGCCACAGGAGACAGGAGAAAGCACAGGGGGTTTAACCGGGAGGCGCTGAATACCATCACCAGAAAACAGACAATTACCAGGGCCAGGGTTTCTTTTATTCCAATCTGCCCCTGGGGAATCTGGCGGTTTGCTGTTCTTGGGTTTTTTGCATCGATTCTGGCATCAACCACCCTGTTTAGGGCATTAGCCCCTGTTCTGGCGCTTAAAAAGGCCAGAGCAGCCCAGAACACTACCTTTGGGTCAGGCCGTCCGTTGGACACGGCAAGAAGGGAAACAGCTGCAAATGCCAGGGAGAAGACGGTGTGGCTGAACATGACCAGCTTCCCGTATCCATTTATTTTATTGACTATCTTACTAATGATTGATCCCATAAGTGCTCCATTTCTCAGATACCTTTTTTATGATCTCATCCTTCATCACAATATCTTCCGGCCAGGGGCGGGAAAGTCCTTCCTCCAGTCTCTTTCTCGTAGCATCAAAGGCTGCCAGCCTTCCGTCTGTAAACATGTCTCTTGTAACGTCAATATTATTAAATACCCGCCACATGACAGTGGACATGTCGTCAGGCTCTACATCCTCATCCACAACCAGAATAAAGGAAGCACTCTTTTTCTCCAGCATGGCAAGTGCTTTCCGTCTGCCGTCCCAAGGGTGTTCCTTTTTTACACAGGCGATTTCCAGACATCCTTCTGTGTAAGCCTCCTTGCCTCTTCTTGTGGCATCAATACCCAGCCGCCCTCCATACAAGGGATAATCAGAAGAGTGGTCCAGGGCATCCAGAGGTCCTTTGCTGACCACAAAATCTTCCCTGGGATCAGCATATTGTAAGACTTCCTTCCAGACTGAGGCGGTATCCTGGGGATCTATGGCTTCGTCAACCACAACGATCAGCTTGGCGGTACGCATCTGTCCCATACCCCATATGGCGTTCATAACGGTTCTGGCGGCTCCCGGGTAGGAGTGCTTTACAGAAATCACAGCGCAGTTGTGAAATACTCCTTCAAAGGGCAGATGAATGTCCTGAAGCTCCGGAATTGCCATTTTTAAAATGGGAAGGAATATCCGTTCCGTGGCTTTTGCCATATAGCAGTCCTCCATAGGAGGTTTTCCAACTACCGTGGCAGGATAGACCGGGTGTTTTTTATGGGTAATGGCAGTGACATGGAATTTTGGATACCAGTCTGCCAGGGAATAATATCCGGTATGGTCTCCAAATGGCCCTTCCCACACCAGATCTTCCAGGGGATCTACATAGCCCTCCAGTACAAATTCCGAATCTTCCGGGACATAGAGATCGTTTGTGATGCATTTAACCATGTGTACCGGCCGCTTTCTGAGAAATCCGGCCAACATCATTTCGTCCAGCTTTGGTGGAAGGGGAGCTGTGGAAGCGTAGGTGACAGCTGGATCGCCTCCAAGTGCAACCGATACAGGCATTGGGCAGCCCTTTTTCCGGTAGGCTTCGTAAATCCCGGCTCCGTCCTTGTGCTTTTGCCAATGCATGGCCGTTGTACGGGAATCCAGTACCTGCATCCGGTACATGCCTATATTCTGTAGTCTGGAGTCAGGATATTTTGTAAAGACAAGAGGAAGGGTAAAAAAACGTCCTCCGTCAAGAGGCCAGCACTGCAAAACCGGAAGCTTGCTTATGTCCGGGTCCCTCTCAATCACTTGCTGGCAGCTTGGCCGTTTTATATGATATCTGCTCCGTACAGGAAAACAGCATAACAGGCGCAGCAGCTTAGGAGCAAAGAAAAACAGCTTGGCTATTGATGAATAATTGCGAAAGTCCAGATAGACTCCAATGTCTGCTGCGATATCCTCCAGCTTGTCTGATCCAAGGGAGAGAGCCATTCTGCTGTCTGTGCCAAAGGCATTCATCAGAACCGGATAGGAGGAGCCCTCCACATGTTCAAATAAAAGTGCCTTATTGCCGGAGTTTTTTTCCTTGCAGACTCTGTCTGTGATCTCTGTAATTTCCAGAAGAGGGGATACTTTCTCGGTTACCCGGATCAGCTCCCCTCTTTCTTCCAGTTTATGAATAAAATCCTGCAGCCCTTTATATGGCATATGGCCTCCTTTTTTCTTAGTTGTCGTGATTGCGGTATGCCCCATAGCCTCTGCTGGTCTGGATGCTGTCATCTGGCATGACCCACATGGCTTCCACGTCTTTCATACTTTCAATCAGGGCAAGTCCTCTTTCAAAAGGCATGTTAAATACTGCAGTTGAAAGTGCGTCTCCCCAGCCGGAATCCCTGCATACAATAGAGACCGCCCGGAAGTACGCCGCAGGCATCAGTGTAGCCGGATCAATGATGTGGTGGTATTTTATTCCGTCTACCATATAGAATCTTTCATAATCACCGCTGCTCACAAGGGAAAGTCCGTCGATATCCAAGGTATCAATTGCCTTTTTTTCACTTTCTAAGTCCGGGTTCTGGATATCCAGCTTCCATGGCTTCCCGTCTGCCCGTTTTCCAATGGCACGGATATTACCTCCTACACTGAGAAGAATATGGT
>JAEWRS010000534.1 GCA_023398855.1 Bacillota bacterium | reverse complement strand
CACATCCACCTGGCAGATAATTAATTTGTCTGCGTCCGGATGGCGCTCAATGGATAATATCTGTCCAACCACAATTTTCTCTAAGTTTTTATCCAGGCATTCATAACCTTCAACCTTTGATCCGGTAAGTGTCATTGCATCTGTATATTCCTGAGGCGTTACATCTAAATCCGGAACGTATGCTTTAATCCATGATAATGGTGTATTCATTGATCTATCTCCCTTTCCCTAAAACTGCTTTAAGAATCTGATGTCATTCTCATACAATAATCTCATATCATCAATTTCATATTTTAACAGAGCAATACGCTCTAAACCTACACCGAATGCAAAGCCAGAATATTCATTTGGATCAATTCCGCTCATTGTCAGTACATTAGGATGAACCATACCGCAGCCAAGGATCTCGATCCAGCCAGAGCCTTTACAGAAACGGCAGCCTTTTCCTCCGCATTTAAAACAGGTAACATCCATTTCTGCGCTTGGTTCTGTAAATGGGAAATGATGAGGACGGAATTTCACTTTTGTCTCCAGACCAAAAAGCTCTCTGGCAAACTCTGCCAGGGTTCCCTTTAAATCAGCAAATGTAATATTTTTATCAATTACAAGGCCCTCAATCTGATGGAAGGAAGGAGAATGGGTAGCATCTACTTCATCAGACCGGAATACACGGCCAGGGGCCAGCATGCGGATGGGCAGCTTTCCTTTTTCCATGGTACGCACCTGGACCGGTGATGTCTGGCTTCTTAACACAATATTGTCACTGATATAAAAGGTATCCTGCTCATCTCTTGCCGGATGATTTTTGGGTATATTTAACTTTTCAAAGTTATAAGAATCGTATTCCACCTCAGGACCCTCAATGACCTCATATCCCATGCCAACGAAGATTCTCTCCACCTCTGCCAGGGCAATGGTATTGGGATGGGTGTGGCCTACCTTGTTCCGTTTTGCCGGCAGGGTTACATCAATCACTTCTTTTTTCAGCTGCTCTGCTCTGGCCATTTTCTGGAGGCCCGACATGGCTTCCTCTAATTTCCCTTCAATCATTGTTCTGGCGTCATTGACCATCTGGCCCACTTTCGGCCTGTCTTCCGGAGCAACATTCTTCATACTTTTCAAGACACTGGTCAACTCTCCCTTTTTCCCAAGATAAGCGACCCTGATGTCATTGAGTTTTTCCAGTGCATCAGAAGCGTCGATCTGCCTTAATGCTTCCTGTTTGATTTTTTCTAATTGATCTTTCATCCTGCTCTCCTTCTTTCATAATCAAATTTTGTTTTTCCCGTTTTATCGGTAAAAGGCACTAAAAAAGCTCCGCCCCAAAAAGGGACGAAGCTATATTCGCGGTACCACCCTCATTCCTGTGTATGACACAGGCACTCGGCATACGTAACGTGTATTGACGTCATGACATACTTGCCAGAGCAGCAGCCAAGGCTGTCTGCCGGTTTCAATCATGCTGCTTCGGTGAGAAATTCGATCTCTTATCTGAACTTAAAAGGGCTTGCAGCCGATGGCCCTCTCTCTCTGGAAGAAAATAAGGATTTACTGACACCTTCATTGCATTTGACATTTTTAATTGTAACGTTACGTATCATTGTAATAACTGATGCTCCAAATGTCAAGGATTATTTTACATGAATTATTACAAAAGAAAATAAACAGTATTGGAAACCAGCTTTCTGTTTTCTTTACTCATATGGCATCCATATACGTTTCTTCCAGGATACGCTTGAACTCAAGGAGTATTTCATAAGTTTCAGACCGTTTTTCCAGATGTTCAATAAAAACATCAATATACTCCTTGTCTTCGGCCCGTTTGTTCTTTTCAACCTGAACCTTTTCCTTTTCCTTATTATAAGAATGAACCAACAAAATTAGAAGTACACTTTCAATTAACAGCGCACTCACTAACATAATATCTAAATTACTCATTTTTTCCCCCTTGTTCTTTTAAAACATAACGTACAACTATTATATGAACTGTTTTCACAGAATTCTCACTTTATATCTTCACCCGTATTCCCTCCCCTGATCCGTATACTGCAAACGTATTCTTGCGCGCCTGAATGAAGCTGCCTCCCAGCTCTTCATCGTAATTTCGGACATATACCTACCACCTTTTATAAAGTACTTTTTATATTGATTATCGAACTATCATAGGGTTTTCATAATAAGAAAAGAAAAATAGCGCCAGAAAAGTGTATATAAAATATACTTTTGGCGCTAATAATTACATGTTATATGAATTACACGGCAAACTGACTATTAAATAACTGCGCGTAAAATCCATTTTGGGAAATCAGCCCTTCATGAGTGCCCTGTTCAATGATATGTCCATCCTTCATCACCAGTATTACATCTGCCTCTCTGATCGTAGAAAGCCGGTGAGCAACAATAAAACTTGTCCGACCTTCCATCATTTTTCCAAAGGCCCTCTGTATTTTTATTTCAGTTCTGGTGTCAATGGAGGAGGTGGCTTCGTCCAGGATCAGCATGGGCGGAAGGCACAGCATAACTCTGGCAATACATAAAAGCTGTTTTTGACCCTGTGATAAGTTCCCTCCATCTTCTGTTATGACAGTATCATATCCATCCGGCATCCGCCTGATAAAACCGTGGGCATGGGATTCCTTTGCCGCCGTAATAATCTCCTCTTCCGATGCACCCGGATTTCCATATGCAATATTTTCACGGATGGTACCGGATTTCAACCACGTTTCCTGAAGCACCATCCCATAGCTGGTTCTTAAGCTCTGCCTTGTCATATGCCGCACATCAGTCCCATCCACCCGGATAGAACCGGAATTCACATCATAAAAACGCATGAGAAGATT
>JAEWRS010000504.1 GCA_023398855.1 Bacillota bacterium | reverse complement strand
GACCATTGGTGAGATCATTGCAGAGCCGTTGGACTTACAATGGAAAAATGGGAAAGAGGAGATACGCAAACGGGTTCTGGAGACCATGGAAATTGTTGGACTTAATACAAAATATTATAACCGGTATCCCCATGAATTTTCAGGAGGCCAGAGGCAGAGGATCGGAATTGCAAGAGCCATTGTACTGAGGCCGGAGCTTCTGGTGTGCGATGAGCCGGTATCGGCACTTGACGTATCCATTCAGGCTCAGGTGATTAATCTTTTGCTCAGGCTTCAGAAACAGATGGGAATGGCCTATATTTTTATTTCCCATGATTTAAGCGTGATCAAACACATTTCCGACAGGGTTGCAGTCATGTATCTGGGCCATATAGTAGAGATTGCAGGCAAGGATGATTTGTACCGGAACACCCTTCACCCTTATACCAAGGCTCTGCTTTCCGCAATCCCCGTGCCGGACCGCCATGTAAAAAGGGAAAAGATCATTCTGGAGGGCGATCTTCCAAGCCCTGCAACCCCTCCTTCTGGATGTGTATTCCACACCAGATGCTTTATGGCAAGAGAGGTCTGCGGCAAGGATGTGCCTGAGATGAAGGATTATGGAAACGGCCATTGCTGTGCCTGTCATTTTGCAGGAGAATGGAATAAATAAGAGAATGGAATAAATAAGAGAACGGATACGGAGGTTGAATAACATGAAGATTACAGGCATTGATGTCAAAACAGTGAAGGTACCTTTAACAGAACCCTTCCATATATCCCTTGGCACCATTACCCATGCCATCAGTGCGGTGGTAAAGGTGGAAACGGATGAAGGAGTCTGCGGATTCGGGGAAGGAGCTCCCGGCGTGCTGATCACAGGTGAAAACCTGGCAGGTACTGTGGAAAGCATCAGACATTTTGAACAATCCCTCCTTGGAACCGATCCTACTGATCTTGAAAAGGTTTACTGGATCCTTGACAGGGCTTCGGCTCATGCGCCCTGTGGAAAAACGGCCATTGATATTGCTTGCTATGACATCCTGGGGAAAAAGGCCGGTCTGCCGGTATACCAGATCCTTGGAGGCTATTCCAATACAATCGAAACAGACATTACCGTAGGAATCAATGAACCGGAAATAATGGCCCAAAAGGCTGCCGCCCATGTGAGAAACGGTTTTGATACCATTAAGACAAAGGTAGGGACCGGACTTAAGGAGGATGTGGCCAGGATCAAGGCCATCCGCGAGGCAGTAGGACCAGATGTGAAGATACGTATCGATGCCAACCAGGCATGGTCCGCAAAGGAGGCACTACAGATCATTGAGCGCCTGAATGAATATGACATTGAGCTGGTCGAACAGCCTGTAAAGGCTGCTGATGTGGAAGGTCTGGAATATGTGACAAAAAACAGCAGGGTCCTGATCATGTCTGATGAAAGCTGTTTCAATGCAAAGGATGCCCTCCGCCTTGTGGAGAGAAGAGCCATTGACGTACTGAATATCAAACTGATGAAATGCGGCGGAATCCGGGAAGCCATAAAGATTAATGCAATTTGTGAAACAGCTGGTATTACATGCATGCTGGGCTGTATGGCAGAAGAGACCAACATCGGCATAACAGCAGCAGCCAGCTTAGGAGCTGCAGTAAAGAACATTACCAGAGCGGACTTGGATGCAACGTTTTCCCTGACTGACCTTCCTTTTGAAGGCGGCATTGGAACGGAGTGTACAAAGACCCTGGTGCTCCCGGAGAAACCGGGTTTTGGTTTTATAGGTCTAAAATAATTTGATTGGTGGTATTGCGGGGAGAAGACTGCGATACCACCATCTTAGAATGGAGGGAATTCTATGATCAATGATATTTCATGGGCAAAGATCCCTTTGCCCGATGATATATTACGTCTTAAAAATGCTGGGTATTTAAAAGAGGCAAAGGAAGCAATGGATGATATGCTCTCAGGCTATCTGCCGGAATGCATGAAAAAACGGCTGGAGTTAGAAAAAGAGCTTATGGGAAGCCTGGACGGCAATGAATACCCTTATAAAAAACAGGAGGCAGAGGCCTTGTTAAGAAGAACCTTTGCAGATGTAAGGGAGGAAGAGCTTAATGAGCTTATTAAGTCCTCTGCGGCAGACTGGATTTACATCAATGGGGAGATTTGCTTCCATAAATTATTTTTGGATAATATTATTAAGACCAGACCTGATTATCGGGTGAGATTAAAGGCCCTGGATGAGAATACAGCGGGAAACCTGCGGCAAAGGATGCTGGAGGAAAATGTGGCTTATATGAAAGCAAATGGAAGCAGAAAGGCCAGAGTCGTCATCAAGTCTTCCATCCGTATTCACAAGGAATCGGAACAGGTGGGAAAAGTGATTCGGGTCCACATCCCTCTTCCCCGCAAATGCAGGCAGGTTCATGACATCAGGATTCTAGAAGCATCTCCGGAGATTACCTTCACAGCACCCGAGGAGGCAGATCAAAGGACCGTGTGTTTTGAAACTGTTTTGAAGCCTGACCAGGAATTTTATGTGAGATACAGCTATGTAAACACTCTGGATTACATAGAGGTTGATCCGGAAAAGGCATCGGCTGACCGGCCGGAGTTTTATTTAGAGGAGCAGGCACCTCATATCCTGTTTACACCTTTCTTAAGAGAGCTTTTAGGAGAAATAAGAGGAGCAGAGGAAAATCCTGCTGTTGTCGCCAGGAAAATCTATGACTTTATCACCACCAGGGTAAAGTACTCTTTTGTAAGAGAATATGCAGGGCTTGATAATATTTCCGAATACGCAGCAAAGAATCTGAAGGGCGACTGTGGCGTTCAGGCCATACTGTTTATCACCTTATGCCGTCTGGCTGGGATTCCTGCCAGATGGCAGTCAGGTCTCCATGCGTCAAAGGTGTATACCGGCTGCCATGATTGGGCGGAATTTTACTTAGAACCTTATGGATGGCTGTATGCGGATCCTTCTTTTGGCGGCAGTGCCTACCGTATGGGCAACATGGAGCGGTGGAATTATTATTTTGGTAATCTGGATATATACCGGATGGCTGCCAATGGGGCTATCCAGCAGGAGTTCCTTCCTCCCAAAAAGTTTTTCCGGGCAGATCCCATTGATAATCAAAGAGGAGAAGCGGAATACGAGGACAGGGGATTGGGCTTTTTGGAATTTCAAGCGGAACAGGTAACTGAGTTTATGGAAGACTGGCAGGAAAATACAGATGATAACTGAGGAAAACAGAAAAAAATTTGAAGCACTGGTTCAGGACATTATGACTGTCCAGGAGGCAGCAGGCGTGGCAGTGGCGATTGTAAATAAACAAGGCCAGGTGCAATATGAAAAGTATTTCGGATACAGGGACAAGGAACAAAAGCTTCCTGTTGATAACCAGACGATTTTTGGGTTGGCGTCATTAACAAAATCCTTTACAGGCATTGCAATCATGCAGTTGGCCGAGCAGGGGGTGATCAATCTCTCTGATCCGGTCAGTAAATATGTGCCGGCCTTTACCAACAAGAATCAGAAGGCCCCGGTAAAAATATGGCATCTTCTCTGTCACAGCGGCGGTTTTTTTCCTTTACCCCGGATCCTGGTAGATCAGGTGGCAGAGAAAATAGGCTTAATGGAAGCCCGGGAGGGAGATTTTGCTTATTCCAGAGCTCTAGCGGAAGAAGGAATAAGCTTGGTAGCCACCCGCCTGGATGACCAGATGGACTTGATCGGTCTGCCCGGAGAGCTGATGAGCTACTGCAACGACGGTTACGGAATTCTGTCTGATATCATTAAAAATTACGGGGACCAGCCTTCCTTTGCCGATTATTTGTTAAAGCATGTCATCAGTCCTTTGGGAATGGAGAGGAGCTTCTGTGACTTTGTAAAGCCTTCCTTGGATGACAATGCTTCTATCCTTTATTCAACAGAAGACGGAGTCAGCAGGGCCACCAGGGATTACCATGACAATGCCTTTGTTTTAAACGGAGGCGGAGCTATGAAATCCACGGTTTCTGATATGATCCAATACGTCACCATGTATCTCAATGAAGGAAAGGGATTGAATGGAGCCAGAATCGCTTCGGAATATTCCATTCGGGAAATGTGCAAGCCACGCCAGTACTACAGACCAGGAGGCTGGTATGGATTTGGCCTTTGCAGGAAATCCATGGAGGAGATTGACATCCTGGAACATGGAGGAAGTCTTCCTGGTGTATCCTCCAACATGTCCTGGTCCTATGAAAATGAAGTGGGAGTTATTGTTTTGTGCAATACCATGGATGTCTCTGCAGGAGTCATAGCTGATGGCGCCATGCGCATGTATCAGGGCAAGGACCCGGT
>JAEWRS010000462.1 GCA_023398855.1 Bacillota bacterium | reverse complement strand
AAGAGAATTGAGGATCATGGGATCTCTGCTCCGAAATAAAGGAAGGGTGTAATTGTGAGTCTTAGCAGTTACACCCTTTTTATATTTATGTTTGCTTCATGTCTGGCGGGAAGGGAGAGGCAGGCTGACAATAAAAGATGTTCCTGCCTCAAGGCTGCTGGTCAGGCTGATCTTTCCCCTGTGCCGGTCAACAATGGTTTTTGCGATAGAAAGACCAAGTCCGTATCCACCTTCTTTGCGAACCCTGGAGGGATCAGTCCTGTAAAACCGTTCAAAAACGTGATCCTGTTCCTTTGCCGGGATAGGCTCTCCTGTATTACGGACGGTCAGAACGGCATAATGTTCAGATCGTTTTAAGTTTACGGATACAAAGCCCTGTTTTCCTGCGTATTTGCAGGCATTATCCAGGAGAATGGTAATCAGCTGCCTTAGCTGGGCTTCGCAGCCTTCCAGGATAATACCGGGTTCAATCTCATCTTTTAGTTCCACCTTGTTTTCAAAAGCAACGGACTCAAACAGCAGGACTCCGTTCCAGGTGATATCGCTCAAGTCCAGGCATTTATTTGCAGTTTGGAGAGGCTGCAGGGATTCGGCATCGGAACGGGCCAAAAAGAGCAGTTCGTCCACAAGCTGTTTCATTCGTCCGGCTTCTTCCTTCGTATTATCAAGCCATTTTTGCTGTTCCATGATTGTACACTCTTTATGGAGTGAGAGAATCTGTAAGTTGGCAAGAATTACGGTGAGGGGGGTCTTTAACTCATGGGAAGCATCGGCAATAAACTGGTTTTGTCCCCGCCAGGCTTGTTCCACCGGTATTAAGGCCAGGCGGGAAAGGTACATACTGAGGATAAAGAACAAAAAGGCTGCACCCAAAAAGACCAAAATACAGTTTTTCAGCAGATTCATTATGTTGTCGCGTTCGTAATTTTGATCAGCAAACCCTATTTTTCGGCCATCTGCATCAGAAACCTTACGAAAGCGAAGGGAATAATCTTTCAGCTCCCCTTCAGAAGAGTCGATGTTTTCTGCTAAGTATACTAACGTGGAGGCCATTTCCTTTGTGACGGTAAAATTGTTTTCCTTAATAAAATCAATGGAATTGTGGTTATTGACAGTAATCACAAACGTAGGAATAATGTATGGAAGATCTTTTGGAGGGCGGCGGCCGAATTCTACTTTATCCGGAGGCCTTTCCTGCCTGCCCTGGTCAAGTGCCTGCATCAGAGAGATATCAGTCTGACGTTTGATCCGTTTTGAGTTGGCATAGTAAAAAACACCTAAGACAGTTATTAGGATGCTTATAACAAAAATCATATTGATCAATACAAATCTTATCCTCAGCTTTTTTATCATGCATTTCCCTCCAACCGGTAACCTACTTTTCGGATCGTACCTATTTCAACGTTTGAACCAATAAAGCTGATTTTCTTGCGAAGAAAGGAAATATATGCCTCCACATTATTATCTTCGGCATCGGAGTTGCTGCCCCATACTTTAGACAGCAAAATGTCTTTTGAGATGATTCTTCTAGAATTGCTCATGAGAATTTTTAATACTTCAAATTCCTTATATCCTAAATGAATGGATTTGGATCTGCAGGATAGATCATTGGTTGACAGATCCAGGGTCAAATCTCCAAATGTTACTTCTTCGATGATCACTTCTCCTTGCCTGCGGGAGAGTGCACGAATCCGGGCAAGCAGCTCTTGTGTATCAAATGGCTTTGTCATGTAATCATCAGCCCCTTTATCAAGTCCTGTTACCTTGTCCTGGATACCGTCTCTGGCCGTCAGCATAAGAACAGGAGTCTGAATGTGAGATTCTCTCAGCTTCTGTATCACTTGAAAGCCATCAGCCCCAGGAAGCATTACATCCAATATAATAACATCGTAATCACCGGACATGCCACAGTAAAGGCCGTCAGTACCGTTATATACAATATCAGCGTGATAATGCTGTTCTTTCATTATTTGGCCTAAAGCGTCAGCTAATCTTATTTCGTCTTCTGCAATCAGTATTTTCATGGTCCTTTCTCCTTTATTATTTTGATAAAACCCTTCATAAATATTATAAGTTGAAAATCAGTCTTAAGCAATCCTATCCGATTATTATAAAGGATGAAGCTTAAAATATGCTGAAAAGAAAGTGTTTTATCTGTTGAATGATTCAATATATTTCAGGTTAATTTCAGGTGCCTATCACAAAACGGACATAGGAACCTGTTAAAATTAGCAGCAGATGTAAATGATGAGAGGAGAAAACCGGATGATCAGACGAGAGATAGCTGCTTCTCTTGCTATTGTACTGGCAGCTACTGCAGTCAATACTATTTCAGCGGAAGCATCGGTTAATTTTGACTTAAGGAAAAAGGTAATCGGAGTTTCAGGTATTATGGGAATTACAAACCTGGGCATGACGGTATCACGGGGGGAATTTGCCAGCATGCTGGTATATGCTTCTTCCTACCGGAGCACAGTCAGCGGAACCAGCAATACCTCTGTGTTCGCTGATGTGGCAAGAAACCATGAACATGCATCCCAGATTCGTATCGCAGCGGAACAGGGCTGGATGAACGGATATCTGGGGGGAGACTTTAAACCAGAAGATTCCATAACGCTGCAGGATGCGGTAAAGGGAGTTCTTGGATTGCTGGGCTATGACAATTCCGATTTTACAGGGGATCAGTCAGGTTCCAGGCTTTCCAAATATCACTTTTTGGAATTAGATGAAAACCTAAATAAGGAGGCTCAGGAGATATTAAATAAAGAAGACTGTATCAACCTCTTTTATAATTTGTTAAAGGCCGATACAAAATCAGGAACCATGTTTGGTAAAAGTCTGGATTGTGAATTGACAGCGGATGGAGAAATCAACCCATTTACCATGATAGACAATAGCCTGAAAGGGCCTAAGATTGTGAGAAGTAAGAGCAGGCTAAGCTCTTATCTGCCTTTTAAGCTTGGAGTGGCAAATGTTTATCTTGACGGAGAAGCTGTATCTAATTCCAGTGATGCAATCACCGTTGCTTTGGAAAGCTCTGATGGTGTTCTTGTATATTACCACAGCCTTTCAAAAACCGTATGGTTATATACCGTTGGAAATGAGAATGAAAATGGCCGTTCTGCTGTATTTGGGGAAATAAATAACGTTGTTTACAATTCCTCCAATATGATGACACCAAGTGCCATCATATTGGAGGATGGCAACACCTATGAGCTTACCAGCACTGAGATGCAGTTTGCGTTTTCCACTTATGGAGGTCTGCGGGTGGGAGATACGGTGACTCTGGTATATACGGTATCAGCCGATAACGACGGAAACGAAACACGGACCGTCATAGATTATATAGAAGATTAGCAGGAGAACCGGAATGAAGAAAATCATCCAGCAGCTTTTTTCAAAAGAAAAAAAGAAAGACAGAAAAAAAGGAAAGAAGACATTAATCATCTTAATGATTATCCTTGTATCTCTGGCCGGGATTACTGCAGCAGTAAGTATAAAAAAATCTAAAGCAGCTTCTTTGGAGGCGAAAAGTATCCGAACAGCCAAAGTGACGAAAAGGGATATTACCTCTGAACTCTCTTCCTCAGGAACCATTTCTCCAAAAGATA
Organism: Bacillota bacterium; assembly: GCA_023398855.1. GTDB lineage: Bacteria > Bacillota > Clostridia > Lachnospirales > Lachnospiraceae > Lacrimispora. The sequence goes on along the minus strand of JAEWRS010000462.1, from coordinate 8,903 downwards.
CTTATGACATCACTTCTTTGGTGGAAGGCGAAGTGATAACTGCGGAATTTGATGAAGGGGATGAGGTTTTAAAAGGTCAGGTGCTCTACCAGATTGACACCTCTTCCATGGAATCTGAGATGACATCAATTAATAATTCGTTGGCAAGATCCCAGGAAAGCTATGAAATTGCCTTGGATGATTATCATACTGCCCTAAGTGATTATAGTGGAAATACATATAAGTCAACAGAAAATGGTTACATTAAATCTCTTTCCATAAAGGATGGGGACAAAATCAGCAGCAATACAGAACTAGCATCTGTTTATGATGATAAGACCATGAAGATAAAGGTACCCTTTCTTTCAGGGGAAGCGGCACAAATGAGTGCTGGAAATGGGGCAATTTTAACTCTTACTGATACGGGAGAACAGGTCCAGGGCGTGGTTTCTTCTGTCAGCAACATGGATGTGACCTTAACTGGCGGGCGTATTGTCCGTTATGTCACGATTGAGGCAGCCAATCCAGGTGGCCTTACTACAGAAAGTGCGGCCACTGCCATGGTCAAAGATTTTGTCTGCAGCATGGAGGGAACCTTTGAACCAAAGCTTGAAACTACTATGAAAGCAGATTTATCATCTGGTGTGGAGGTTGGGACTCTTTTGGTACAGGAAGGAGATTATGTAACTAAGGGGACCCCTGTTTTTGTCATGGAAAAAAGATCTGCAGAAAAGCTGATACGCACCTATAAAGACACTCTGGAAAAGGCGGAAGAGTCACTGGAATCTGCAAAGAGTAAACTGGAAAGTAATCAGGATACATATGACAATTATACCATTACAGCACCTATTTCCGGTAAAGTTATTTCAAAAACCGTAAAGACAGGAGATAAAATCACCAAAAGCTCCAGTGGAAGCACAACCCTTGCAGTTATTTATGATATGTCCAATTACACCTTTGAAATGTCTGTGGATGAGTTGGATGTAAAGTCTGTTGAAGTAGGCCAGGAGGTCGTCATTACCGCTGATGCAGTGACCGGTAAAACATTTTCAGGTACGGTAAGTAATGTAAGCCTGCAAAGCTCCACCTCTAACGGGGTTACGAATTATCCGGTAACAGTAACTTTAAGTGACGGCATGGATGAACTGCTTCCGGGAATGAATGTGGATGGAGTATTCATTTTGGCTGAAGCCAGGGATGTGCTGTCTGTTCCTGCTGATGCGCTGATAAGGGGAAACCAGGTATATGTTAAGGATGAAACAGTAAAAGAGGCACAGGGAAACATACCGGCAGGCTTTTGTGCTGTTGAAGTAACCACAGGATTAATAAGCGATGATTATGTGGAAATTACCAGTGGCCTTGAAGAGAACCAGGAAGTATATGTTGCCCAATCTACAGTGAGTAACACACAAAACGTCATGATGCCAGGAGGCATGGGCGGCATGGACGGTGGCCCCGGCGGCGGAAGCTCCGGTGGCGGAAGATCTGGCAGCGGCGGAAATGGCGGCTATAGCGGCGGACCAAGATCCTAACAGGAGCAGGAGGTCATAAAGGTGGAAGAACCGTTAATTGAATTAAAAGATATTTATAAAGTATATCAGATGGGAGAGGAGGAGGTAAGGGCAAATGACGGAGTTTCGTTAACCATCTGCCGGGGAGAATTTGTGGCTATTGTAGGAAAGTCAGGGAGTGGAAAGTCCACACTCATGAATATTATAGGTGCACTTGATGTGCCAACTTCCGGAGAGTATCTGTTGGCAGGCGAGGATGTAGGCAGCATGTCTGATAACCAGCTGGCACAAATCCGGAATAAGATGATTGGCTTTGTATTTCAGCAATACAATCTGCTGCCAAGATTAAATCTTCTGGAAAATGTGGAACTGCCCCTTTTGTATGCAGGGATAGGTACCAATGAGCGGAAAGAAAAGGCGCTGAATTCTTTGGAGCGTGTAGGCTTGGCTGAAAAGTGGAGAAATCTGCCGAATCAGCTTTCAGGAGGCCAGCAGCAGAGGGTTTCCATAGCCCGGGCCCTGGCAGGAGATCCATCCCTTATTTTAGCAGATGAACCAACTGGAGCTTTGGACTCAAAAACAAGCCGAGATGTTTTAAATTTTTTAAACAAACTGAATGATGAGGGTAATACCATTGTTATGATTACCCATGACAGCACCATAGCAAGAGAAGCCCGGCGGGTCGTACGGGTACATGACGGCAAGATTAATTTCGATGGAGATGTAAATGAATATTCTGCAATCCTTTAAATTGGCTCTTAAGAGCATATGGAGCAATAAAATGCGTTCCTTTCTCACCATGCTTGGGATCATAATCGGCGTGGCATCGGTTATTATTCTGGTAAGTCTTGTGAATGGCCAGATGTCCTATATGACAGAGAGCTTTGCCAGTATGGGAACCAATCAGATTAATGTTAATGTATCCAATCTTTCCTCCAGGTCTGTGTCCGTGGATGAGATGTATCAATTTTATGATGAGCATAAGGAACTCTTTGCTCATATGACTCCTCAGGTAACGCTGTCTTCCACCATAAAAAACGGAACAGAATCCCTGACTGCCACCACTGTGACTGGTGTAAGTGAAGAGTATCTGGATATGAAGGACCAGACATTGGACACCGGCCGTTTCCTCCAGTACTCTGATATTATATCCAGGCAAAAGGTGTGTGTTATCGGTTATTATGTGGCATGGGAGCTATACGGAGGAGCTGAAAAGGCAATTGACCAGACAATTAAGATAAATGGATACTCTTTTCGGATTGCAGGAGTGATTTCCAGACAGGATGATGATGAATTGGAGTCAGGCGGTTCGGATGATGTGCTGTATCTTCCCTACAGCTGTGCTGCTAAAATGAGCAGTAATGCCAATATCAGCAGCTTTGTTTTTGCAACGGCGGATATGGATCATACAACAGAAGCCAAAGAAGCTATTACCACGTTTCTTTATGACATATTTAAGAATGATGACTTATATCGTGTGACTGCCATGAGCGAGCTGCTGGATTCCTTAAATTCCATGATTGCCATGATGTCTATGATGCTTGGCGGAATAGCTGGGATTTCCCTGCTGGTGGCAGGTGTGGGAGTTATGAACATCATGTTGGTATCAGTAACGGAACGTACCAGGGAAATAGGAATCCGGAAAGCGCTTGGGGCTAAAAAGAGCAACATCATGCAACAGTTTGTCATTGAGGCAGCAGTCACCAGCTCTCTTGGGGGTGTTGTTGGAATTCTAATTGGTTCGGCAGCTACTACAGTTATTGGAACCGCTATGGGAATGAATGCGCCCCCCACTCCCGGTGCCGTGGTTGTTTCTTTCAGCGTATCTGTTGGAATTGGACTGTTCTTTGGCTATATGCCGGCTAATCGTGCTGCGAATTTAAATCCCATTGATGCCCTGCGCAGTGAGTGACAATCAAATTTTCCCTGCAAATTCTTGCAAATATGACATATTGGTGATACTATTTGCATAGTTACCAAAGGAGTAGCTCGTTTTTAAGCTGCTCCTTTTGTGTCGTAGAAATCAGAAAGATCATGAGAAAGGACAGAAACTATGAAGGTTGTTGATATGCATTGTGATACGATCCCGGAACTTTTTTACCGCAGAGAGGCGGGCAAGGAATATTCCATATTAAAAAATGACTGTCATATTGATTTGGATCGTATGAAAAAAGGGGATTACTGTCTGCAGAATTTTGCTATGTTTACAAATCTTGCCAGACAAAAGCAGCCCTTTGAATATTGCATGAAGCTGGTTGATCTTTTTTATACGGAACTGGAAAAATACGAGGATCTGATAGGGATTGTAAAAACCTATGAAGATATTGAGAATAACCGGAGACAAGGGAAAATGTCTGCCATGCTCACGATAGAGGAGGGAGGCGTCTGTCAGGGAGAATTGGCATTTTTAAGGAATTTTTACCGGCTGGGAGTTCGTATGGCGACTCTAACCTGGAATTATAAAAATGAGCTGGGTCATCCAAACCGGATGGAAGAAGAGCATGGGGAGGTTATTTTCCTGCCGGAAGTGGAACTTGGACTTACAGAAAAAGGGATCGCTTTTGTACAGGAGATGGAAAAGCTGGGGATGATTGTCGACGTGTCCCATCTGTCTGATGCCGGAATCGAAGATGTGTTTCGTTATACGGAAAAGCCATTTGTGGCCAGCCATTCCAATGCCAGGACCATTGCTTCCAATCCCCGCAATTTAACGGATGATATGATAAAAAGGCTTTCGGAACGGGGCGGTGTAGCTGGAATCAATTATTGTGCAGACTTTCTTCATGACTGGAAAAAAGGGGATGGAGTTTTAAGCCGGCTGGAAGATATGATGTTCCATATAAAGCATATGAAACAAGTGGGAGGAATCCAGTGCATCGGCCTTGGATCAGATTTCGATGGGATCGGAGGTAATTTGGAGATGAAATCTTCCGAAGATCTGCCTCTGCTGGAAGCTTATATGAAAAAAGAGGGATTTTCTGAAAGTGAAATAGAAGCGGAATTTTATGGGAACGTTCTTCGGGTTTATAAAGAAATTTTACATTAAGACAAAAATTTACATAAATTTTACATTTACGTGCATCATACTTTACATAGATTTGATATAGTGCTTACAGAACATGTTTTATCAGGAAAATCAGGAGGAAGCTATGTCAATGGAAGATATACAAATGCTGTTTAAATTCATAGGGGGACTGGGAATGTTCCTTTATGGAATGGATGCCATGGCCGACGGACTTCAAAAGTCCGCAGGCCATAAGATGCAGCAGCTTTTAGGAGTTCTGACCAGCAACCGGCTCATGGGAGTGCTTTTGGGAACAGGAATTACCGCTATTATTCAGAGCAGTTCGGCCACCACCGTGATGGTGGTTGGGTTTGTTAACGCAGGGATTATCAATCTGGCCCAGGCAGTGGGTATCATTATGGGAGCTAATATAGGAACAACTGTTACCAGTTGGATCGTATCCATGAGCGAATGGGGAGAAATGCTTAAGCCTGAGTTTTTTGCTCCTGCACTGATTGGCGTGGGCGCAGTATTAAGCCTTTTTACAGGAAATGGAAAGAAAAAACAGATTGGAGAAATTCTTGTTGGTTTTGGTGTGCTGTTTGTAGGTCTTACATTTATGTCAGATTCCATCACTCCTTACCGGAATGCACCGATTTTCATTCAGGCATTTTCCATTCTTGGCAAAAACCCTTTGCTTGGAATTTTAGCGGGTCTTGTGGTGACCGGCATTATTCAGAGCTCATCAGCATCGGTGGGAATTTTACAGACTCTGGCACTCAATGGAATAGTAAACTGGCAGTCAGCGATTTTCATTACATTAGGACAAAATATCGGTACCTGTGTAACTGCCTTGCTTTCCAGCATAGGAGCAAATAAAACGGCCAAACGTGCCGCTGTCATCCACCTTCTTTTTAATGTGAGTGGTGCTGTCATTTTCGGCTGCATCATGTTTGTTGTGTTTCGGCTGAATCCTGTTTTTGCGGCTTCGCGAATCAGCAGTGTTGGAATTTCCATCTTCCATACCGTATTTAATGTGAGCAATACCATAATTTTATTCCCCTTTGCAGGTCTTTTGGTTAAAGCCTCCGGTATCCTTGTCAGGGAAGATAAGAAAGAAGCCTCCATGGATTCCGATGCTCAGATGAAACGTCATCTGGATGACAGAATTCTGGAAACCCCATCCTTTGCAATAGAACACGTAAACCATGAGGTAGTGAATATGGGCTATGCTGCCATGGAAAACTTAGACTTAGCTGCCGCCGCTTTGCTTGGCAGCAGCAAAGCAGAGGCAAAGATGGTGGAAAAAATGGAACAAAAGATCAATGGTTATGAGAAAATACTTATCGATTATCTGGTAAAAATCAACAACCAGTCTTTAAATGAGGAACAGCATCTTCTGGTTAAAAATTTGTTTTATACTGTCAGCGATTTTGAGCGGGTCAGTGATCATTGTGAGAACTTGTCTGAGCTTGCAGTGGAAAAGGCAAACCGTAACATCGTATTCTCAAAGGAAGCTGAAATCGAGTTAAAAGATATGATAAAAGAAGTACGTTTTTCTCTGGAACATGCAATAAAAGCAAGGGCAGCTTCCGATATGTCCGAGGTCAGGGCAGTCGTCCAGAGTGAGGAGCGGGTGGACAGCCTGGAGGAAGAACTAAGGGAACGTCACATTGAGCGCTTATCAGCTCAGACCTGTAAACCAGATAACGGAGTCATCTTTTTGGATGCCCTGAGCAACCTGGAACGTATTTCAGACCATGCTCATAATATCGCTGGTTATGTGAGAGATGAAATGTAGCAGAGGTTGCAGGACTATTTTCTTTGTGACTGGATTTCCTCCAGGTATCTCATTACGCCTGAATCATATAACATGAGAAGGGTCTGTATGAAAAGCATGAGGAGGAAAATGGAGAGGAGACTGTGTGGAACGTATCTATGTAATTGAAGACGATGACAACATCAGAGATTTAATTAAAATTGCGCTGGAAGGCTTTGGCTATGAAGTATCTGCTTTTGAAATGGCGGAGGAAGCCTTAAAGCACATGGAAGCAGATAAGCCGGCTCTGGCTGTGTTTGATTTGATGCTTCCTGGTATGGACGGATTGTCAGCGATCCGCAGAATTCGGAAAAGTGAGTTATTAAAAGACATTCCGGTTTTGATCCTCACTGCAAAAGACAGGGAATTCGATAAGGTTGCAGGACTGGATGGCGGAGCCGACGACTATATGACAAAGCCTTTTGGAGTTATGGAGCTGGCTGCCAGAATCCGAAGTCTTCTGCGCCGCAGTATCAGAGACCAGGCTTCATCAAATGAGCTGAACCAATATTGTCTGAGCCTCAACAAAAAAACAAGAGAAGTCCATTGTGATGGCATTAGGGTGGAACTGACTTTAAAAGAGTTTGAGCTTTTGCAATATTTAATGGAAAATCATAATAAGGTGGTCACAAGAGATGAGCTTTTAAACCACATCTGGGGCTATGATTATGATGGGGAGACCAGGACTCTGGACATGCATATCCGGACGCTCCGGCAAAAGCTGGGAGAAAGCGGCGGATCCTGTATTAAGACCATCCGGGGAGTTGGTTATCGGTTCATAAAGACGGAAGAGTAGAATGCGCAGATTGGAGAACTCTATGAGAAGCGTGATATTTAAGAAATTTATCCAGATCATTGTGGTTGTGCTGATACTCAGCAGTTCTGTTTTTTATATTGCCTCCAGCAGCGCATTACTTAAAAATTCCAGAAAAGATATGACCTATACGTTAAAGGCCATGGATGAGATCCTTGATTATTCCGGTTACCTTGATGGAGAGATAGAAGGTCTAAAGCAGACGCTCACTGAAAATCAAGGCCGTTTCACAATCATACGCATGGATGGAAGTGTTGCAGCCGATACAGGGAATGTACCGGTTGGCTCGCTGGATAACCATTTAGACAGAGAAGAAGTGAAAGAGGCTCTTGAAGAAGGGGCAGGCACGGCCAGACGTTATTCTGAGACTCTGAAAGAAAACATGCTTTATGTTGCCATTCTCTCTTCACGTGCGGATTATATTCTTCGTATGGCCATTCCCTATTCTGGAATGAAAGAATATTTAATGCTCCTGTTACCCGCCATCTGGCTCAGCTTTCTTTTGGCTATCATGTATTCAGCCTTTTCAGCAGACAGCTTTTCCAAATCCATTACAAAACCGTTAAAGGAAATTTCTCAGGAGATGCTGAAAGTGAACGGAGACTACACGGATCTTTCCTTTGAGAACTACCAATATCCTGAAATTAATATTATTGCAGAAACAACCAGATCTATGTCCACGAATATAAAAGAATATTTAAATCAGATAGAACTGGAAAAGCAGATCCGGCAGGAGTTTTTCAGCAATGCTTCTCATGAACTGAAAACCCCGATCACATCGGTTCAGGGGTATGCAGAGCTTCTGGAAAGCGGGATCATTCAGGATGAAGAACAAAAAACAGACTTCATCAGGCGCATTAAAAAGGAAGCGGTGAATATGAATCATCTCATTAATGATATTCTTATGATCTCCCGCCTGGAAGCAAAAGAAGCAGAGGTATTGAAAAATGATGTACGCCTCTCCATTCTTCTGAACGATATTGCAGAATCCTTAAAACCTCTGGCAGCGTTTCATGAAGTCATCCTCCATGTAGACTGCAAGCCTCTTTGCATCTATGCCAATGGACAGCAGATGAAAGAGCTGTTCGGGAATCTCATCAGTAATGCAATCAAGTACAACAAGCCCGGTGGCCAGGTGTGGGTTACTGTGACAGAAGAGGACCACAATGTGATCATCCGCGTAAAGGATAATGGAATGGGCATCCCAAAAGAATCCTTAAGCCGTATTTTTGAACGGTTTTACCGGGTTGATAAAGGGCGGAGTAAAAAACAGGGAGGAACCGGCCTTGGGCTTTCCATTGTGAAACATATTGTAAATTTCTATCATGGCACGATTACTGTACGCTCAGAACTTGATTTGGGGACAGAATTTGTTGTAAAGATTCCAATTCAGGAAAAAATGTGTTAATATTGATTCAGCAAATGATTGGAGGTGTACAGATATGGGAAGCTTTATATTAACCTGCTGTTCAACAGTAGACAGAAATAAGGATTTTTTTGAACAGCGCCGTGTTCCCTATGTGTGTTTTCACTATACAATGGATGGTGTTACTTATCCAGATGATTTAGGCCAGAGTATACCTTTTCCGGAATTTTATGATCGGATCGCTAAGGGAGCAACACCAGTGACTTCCCAGGTAAATGTAGAGGAATACTGTAATTTTTTTGAACCATTTTTAAAGGAAGGAAAAGACATCCTTCATCTGACTCTTTCTTCTGGTATATCAGGAACCTATAAATCCGCATGTGTGGCCAGAGAAGAGCTGAGTTCCAAAT
>JAEWRS010000121.1 GCA_023398855.1 Bacillota bacterium | reverse complement strand
AAAAGTTTATGAAAGTCCTCCTCTTCCTTTGGGGAAAAACAGATAATATGGTCATAGGATATGGTTCTTTCCGGAGTCGTCCGCATCCCTCCGAAGTTAATATGGTCAATGGGTACCCCCCCTTCCTTCAGTTTTAAAGCATCACTGAAGCTCCCCATAATCATAAATGTCTGTTTCTTTATAGGATTATTGGCATATACCCGGATAAATTTATCCACGCCGAATACGTGGACCTTATAGGCAGGTGCAGCCATCTTCAGCACTTGAACCTGCACTGGATTTTCCACAGCAGCATCGCTGATGCAGATCACCTGCTCAGCGCCTATATGGCTTAACCAGGAAGTTGCTACCTGACCGTGAATCAACCGGTCATCAATACGAATCCATTTGATCGCCATCTTGCTCCCCCTCTTCTTTCCATTTGTCGTTAATACAGACCAGACCCATCTGATAGGCACTTTTAATGACAGTGCCGGCTTCCTCCAGCGTTTCTGGCCGGGCAATAAACAGTTCCATGAGCACCGGCATGCTAAACCCGGAATAAACCAGAATGTCAGGCTCTGTCAAGGCTAAATAGGTGGCAGCCTTGGCCGGAGTTCCTCCATAAATATCTGTTAAGACCAAAACTCCTGATCTGGTATCTTCATAGGAGGCGTATAAATCCAATAGCTCCTTTAAGCACTGGTCATAGCTTTTATCCGCGGTCACGGAAATGATATCAACATAGTTTGCAATATCTCCGATTATCATTCCTGCCGTATTCAATGCCTCCTGTGCATACAGTCCATGGCTTGCAAGTATTATACGAATTCCCATATCTATTTTATCTCCCCTGTTTTGTATTTTTGAAGGCAATAGAAACTAAACCAGGATACCGGCCATTGCCAGCAAGGTTCCTACAATCAATATGCCAAAAATAAGCAGAATTAAGTATTTTCTCGGCATCCGGCTGTGAAGCTTGTAAAGCCCGATGGTAAACAATAGCGGGATCAGCTTGGGAAGAATCCCGTCTAAAAGAGCCTGAATATTTACAATGGTCTCATTGATGACGATTTCCGTACCCACATTGATTTTCACGTATGTTCCTATGAGAGCTCCCAGCACGATCACCCCCACCATTGTGGAAATATTTATTATTTTCTGAATCACCTTTGCCTGCTCACCGCTTTGTACAAATTCGATCCCTTTTTCATATCCCATTACAGTGCCGAAATACTTAACACCTATATTGATGCCGTTATAAATTAAGAACATCAGGATAGGGCCGATGAGGTTTCCCTGGAGGGCGTATGCTGCACCAATACTGCCGGCAATGGCCTGGATGGTAATCTTAAATACACTGTCACCAATTCCGGCCAAAGGCCCCATCATACCCGCTTTTACCGCAACAACAGCCTCCTTTTCATCCATTTCCGTTGTTTCCTCAATGGCAGCGGTGATCCCAAGAATCATACCTGTAGCCGTGTTCTGAGAGAGGAAATAGGTCAAATGCCTCTGCATGGCCTCTACCCGGGCAGCTTTGTCCGCATCCTTATATACCTTTTTTAATACCGGGGCCAATGCGGTAATAAATCCGATGGCCTGGGCATTGCTTGAGGTCACAGTGATTCCAAGACCGAAAATCTGCAGGCGCCAGTAGACAGCATTTAAATCCTTGCGGGTAATTTTTATGTAACTTCCCTTTGCCTTTGTATTGGGATTATCCAATCCGGCCACTTTTACATTCTCAGCACTCATAAGTCATACCCTCCATCCTCGTCATCTTTGCGGCCTGAAACGATTACCGGTGTTTCATTCTGACGGTCCTTGATCTCCATCATGACGGAATACAGCATTGCAAATGCCAGAGAAATCAGGGTCACCGGCAATATTCCCAGTCCCAGATAAGTGGACAGCACAAAACCGAAAATCAGGAAAGGCCACATAAAGCCCTTCATCATCATTGTCATCAGGATGGATAAGCCAATTGCCGGCAATATTCCTGAAGCGGTGCTTAACCCCTTTAATATGTTGCTGGGAATGACGTTTAAAATCTTATCCACCACCCCGGCTGAAAAATATACTACCAAAAAGGTTGGAACGGCACGAAGAAGGAACTGGAATGCAATGGCAACATAATTTACCAGTAAAATGCTGTCAAAATCCCCGGTCAGTGCCAGCCGGTCTGCCCAAACTGCGAAAAATTGCCGGACAAAATCAAAAATCAGAAGCAGCTGCTGGGATAAAACCGCCACCGTCGTTGCCGCAGCAACACCTGCTGCAATCCCTTCTGCAGTGGCCCCTGTGCTGGTTATGGAAATAGTTGTTCCCACAATCGTTCCGATGATCATGTCCGGTGTCTTGTACCCGGCCATGTTTCCCAACCCCATCCACATCAGCTCCAGGGTCGCCGAAATGATCAGTCCTGTCTTTACATCTCCTAATATGATTCCTACCAACGGACCCACCAGCAAAGGTCTTCGAAGCATTTGCGGTCCCTGGTCGTCAAAGGAACAATACCCTGCCCACACTGCTATAAGCAGTGCCTGCCAAATTGCCATAATTGTATACCCCCTTTATTTGATACAAAAAAAATAACATAAAACCTCTCTGGCCTCAACGTCTACTTTCATCACGGAACACGCAGTAATTTAGCGGGAGATTTCTGCGTATTATTATGCAGAAAAATAGGGAAATTTGTCCTTCATAAAAAGATCAGCCGTCAATATCATGCCGAAGCTCAGAATCTCCATTCTTGACTTCTACCAGCCCTTTCCTTAAATCCAGCAAAATGAAATGAATCTCTTTTATGGCAGAATCATTTAACAGGATTTCCTGGGGAAAGCTGAATACAAAATACTGCTGGCAAGGCTCTGTTCCGGTAAAAATATTAACATATTTTTTCTTTCCCTCTCCAACGTAGTCCGTATGGTAAATGGCACTGTGCATGAGTCTGCAAAACTGCAGCTTTGTATACCCGGAAACAATGGTCTGCCGCCAGAAATATTCTGCAATGGTTTCCGCCAGGTCTTCGTTCCCACAAGTCAGCTCTATCCGGTCAGGAGATTTCATGTAGTTAATAATAGCCCCTACCTTTCTCTTCTTTGCAATCACCTTAGCCCAAAGATCATAGGAAATCTTACTGAAAAAATCGTAATGGTAAATGGGGACAGGGAAATAATCCGGTTGGAGCTTCATGCCTCCCGGCAACAAAACGTAATCATATTCTGAATAATCCAGTCCTTTGGTTTCGTACAAATAGTAGGAATGAAAATGAATATTCAATTCCTCCCCATTGAGACCCAGCCGCCTTATGATTGTCGGATCAGAGGACTTCCCCATTTCATTGATCAGGATCACATGAGTAGGCTCATACTGGTTTCTGATCCGGTAAACAAGATTATAGATGAGAATAATCAGCTCATAATACATCATGTCCTGTATTTCATCAGTTCTGTACCCCGGAAGCTCATTGTAAATATAATTTGCAAGAGCCTGAGAGGAGATCATCCGGTTTGCCCTGCATTTTTTTGAATAGGGGTATTCCAGCTCCACAATTCCCATCTGATGCCTTAGCTGCCATTTGTAAAAGAAAAGGAGAAGAGAGTCACGAACCTCCTCATAAGGAGATAAGTCCAAAAATATGGTGTCTTTTAAAACCTTTGTGACCTTGTTATACGTATCCATTCCTTCCGGCACTAACCTTACAAAGCTTTCACCAGTACCATTTTCGAACAATTCCCGGTTACTCAATAGAAAAACCGCCATGTAACCATACTCCCAGGACGCCTGCCCCTTTCCCAGGAGCCTCTGCCCCACAGAGTATTCCTTCAGCTCTTCCAGACCAGGGATGATATTCTGGCTCTTCATCTGTCCGCAGCCTGATCTTAAGGGTAAAACAGACAGATAAAGGACCAGCCGGTGAAATCCTGTATCAGGCAGACGGTAACCGGTTTCATCTAATACCAGTTTCAGTTTTGCCGCGTTTTTTCTGATGTCCTCCAAGGAAATTCCGTATTCTTTTAAACAGTGAAAGGGGAAAATGGTCTGTTCTGAATCATAGTAAATATCACAAAAGTCGATCAGACAGGAACGGATGGCAAGCTCCTCTCCCACCACCTTCATCCCGTGATAAGGAATGGAAACAATCTGGATCTGATACAGCAGCAAGTACTTTCTTACGGCTCTCATATCCTTGTTAAGGGTGGCAAGGCTGATATTAAGCATATCCGCCAGTTCTTCCGCCTTTATCCCATTTATTGAGGCAGCCAGACGTCGGATTATATGCTGTACCCGTTCCTTTCGCCCCAGAAGCCGGTTCAGGGAAAGATTTAAATAACTGTAACAGGAACGCTCAAGCTCATCGATCCAAGGCCTATCCTGGGGAGAATACTCCAGAAAATACCCCATTCCTCTCTTGTTGCGTATTCTGACAAGCTCTCTCCCGTTTTGTTTCAGCTTGTCATTGAGCGCAGCGATCTCTATTTGTACTGTCCGCAAGGAGACATCAAACATTTCCATGATCTTTTCGTTTTCCACATAGCTGTCTTCCAAAAGCATATTTAAAACACTGATTTCTTCGAAACTGCAATCCAGCATAAACCCACCTTAGAGGATGACCGTTGTTTTTGCGTCAATACCTTTCCTTTCTTTTTTCTCTATTCTCACCAGCATTTTCCCTGTTTTCAATGCGCTGAGTTAAAAAAATGGCAGATTTTGAATTTATCGTACATTGTTAAGCGAGGAAACCCAAACAATAACATAAACCAAAACCTGCCCATATTAATTTTATCATTCATTACAGCATGTAACAATTACTTATTTATTCTTATCTCCTGATTAACAGCATTTTATAAAACAGATGCGCGCAGCAAGGCTTCATCAATACAGCCTGCAACATTTTCTCTTCCCATGTCTTCCAAAAAGCCTGCTTTCTCCATTACAACCAAAGGCTGTTCATTGACATGGGACAATACCAGTACAATATTTTTTCTTTTTAAATTGTGGAATAGCTTCTTTAAGCTCTTTAAGGCAGTGGCATCCATGGCGGGAACGCTTCTCATCCGAAGGATGAGCACCCGTTTCCCTTCTTCCAGAACTACCTTGGATATCTTGTCAGCAGCTCCAAAAAACATGGGCCCATTGATTTCAAATACGGCTACATGCCTTGGCACAGGCTTTAAATCAACGGAATCTCCGTCCCGATCTCCTTCCCCGTCTTCCAGATACTTCCAGCTGTTTATCTCTGCCACATCTGCCATCCGCTTCATAAACAGCAGGGAGGCAAATATCAGGCCAACGCCAATGGCCATGACAAGGTCAAAAACCACAGTCAGAACAAAGGTAAGCAAAAGCACCGACCAATCACTTTTAGGTGCTGTTTTTACAATGGAAACAAACTCTCTCCACTCACTCATGTTATAGGCAACCATAAACAGAATGGCCGCAATGGCTGGCATGGGGATGAGGGCTGCATAAGGCATAAGAAATACGAGAATCAACAACAGTACAGCAGCATGAACCATTCCTGCCACAGGGGACCTTCCCCCATTTTTAACGTTGGCGGCTGTCCTCGCTATGGCTCCTGTGGCCGGAATGCCTCCAAACAGGGCGGAGCAGGTATTTCCCACTCCCTGGGCAATCAGCTCCACATTGGAATTATGTCTGCTGCCTATCATACCATCAGACACCACACAGGAAAGAAGCGATTCAATGGCAGCCAGCAGGGCAATGGTCACCGCATCCGGCATCACCCTCTGCATCATGGCAAAGGATAGCTTAGGAATATGAAAAACCGGAAGGCTGGGGGAAATGGTATACAAATCCCCGATGGTATATACAGGAAGATCCAGCGCCTTTACCAGAACGGCAGTCAGTATGACCGCAACCAAAGACGGCGGCACCTTCTTAAAATACCTTGGCCAGATGATAAGTACAAAAAGGGCAATCATTCCTACCACTAATGCCATAGGATTCATGGTTCCAATACAGTGGATCACCTGCTCCAGCTTTTCCATTGTCTCCACCGGTGCTTTTTCAAAGGTAAGCCCTAGAAAATCCTTTATCTGGCCTATAAAAATCGTTACGGCAATCCCGGTAGTAAAACCAGTGGTAATGGTATATGGGATAAAACGGATCAGACTTCCAAGGCGCAAAACCCCCATAATGATCAGGATAATCCCAGCCATAATGGTTGCGGCCGCCAGACCGTCAAGACCGCTCTTTAAGACAATGCCAGCCACAATGGAGGCAAACGCAGCCGTTGGACCTGCAACCTGAACCTTGCTGCCCCCTAAAAGGGATATTACAAAACCTGCTACAATGGCTGTATAAAGCCCCTGCTCCGGTGCCACGCCGGAAGCAAGGGCAAGAGCAATGGAAAGGGGCAGAGCAATGATTGCCACGATGATCCCTGAAATCACATCCTTTGCAAACTGCTCCCTTGTGTAATGCTTCATTGACAAATAAAACTGGGGGATCATATCTTTCATTTTTCCTGTTCCTCTGCGTACTATTAATTATTTATAAACTTTTTCTAATATAACTGTGAAAAGAAAAGAATGCAAGAGATTTTCCCATGTTCTTTAAATAGTCCTACCTTTTTTCCTCAGACTGTTGGCAGCCAACAGCTCCAGACCCTTTTCATCAAGCAGTTCCACGCTCCCCCTTGTAATCCTAACCAGGTGATCCGTTTGAAACAGCCGAAGCAATCTGGTCACCACTTCTCTTGCTGTTCCTAAATGATGAGCGATCTGTTCATGAGTAATGGAAAGCTCTGTGGAGCCGGTAAGCCTGCCCTCCTCCAGAAGAAAGGCAGCCAGCCGGCCATCCATTTTTTTGTTTAGTACCTGGTCCATCAGCCACATAACATCGGAAAAACGGGATGCCATCAGCTCATTGGTAAAATTAGAGACAACTGCTGACTGCTCCATCAGCCTTTTGTAGACCTCTGGTAAAATCACGGTTACAACAGAATCCTGTTCTGCTTCCACCGTTACATCAAACTGAATGTTTTTAACCATACAGGGGCCCGAAAAAAGGCAGATATCCCGTTCAAGCAAACGGTAAAGGGTCAGTTCCCGCCCTTCATCAGATATCATGAAAACTCTCAGCTGGCCTGCCGTCACCAGCATAAATCCGCTGCATTCATCGGCACCGCCATGGACCACCATTCCCTTTTTAAACCTGACTTCCCTTGCATTATCTTTTAAAAACATTCTCTGTCTCTCTGTCAGCTTATTCCAGAAAGGAAGGTATTCTTCCAACACCATATCATCAAACCTCCATACACCTAAGGACTTTAAAACGTAATTTCATCATTGCAGTCAAAAAGTGAAAAGCATTCGTTATAACCTAGTTTTCCACATTTCAGTTCTTCCGCCATCAAAAGAAGATTCATGGAATTAACCGCTGCCCCGCAAATCCCCGAACGCATCCAG
>JAEWRS010000408.1 GCA_023398855.1 Bacillota bacterium | reverse complement strand
AACATGAAAGAAATAAGATTACAAATAGGAGGACAATACCAATGAGCAACATCCATACCATGTCAGTCAATGCAATCCGTGTCCTATCTGCGGATGCCATCCAAAAAGCGAATTCCGGTCATCCGGGGCTTCCTCTGGGCTGCGCTTCTGCGGCTTATGAATTATGGGCAAACCATATGAACCACAACCCGGCAGATCCAGATTGGATCAACAGGGACCGGTTTGTTTTATCAGGAGGCCATGGTTCCATGCTTTTGTATTCCCTGCTTCATTTATTCGGCTATGGGAATCTGTCAAAAGAGGATCTGATGAATTTCCGCCAGCATGGCTCTAAGACTCCTGGTCATCCGGAGTATGGTCATACAATTGGGGTGGAAGCAACTACAGGACCTTTAGGTGCCGGTATGGGTATGGCAGTGGGAATGGCCATGGCCGAGAAGCATCTTTCCGCTGTATTCAATAAGGAAAGCTATCCGGTTGTTGACCACTACACCTATGTGCTGGGTGGAGATGGCTGTATGATGGAAGGCATTTCCTCCGAAGTCTTTTCCCTGGCAGGAACTCTTGGCCTTGGGAAATTGATCGTTTTATATGATTCTAATCAGATATCAATTGAAGGAAGTACTGAAATTGCATTTACCGAGGATGTGCAAAAGCGCATGGAAGCATTTCATTTCCAGACCATTACCGTTGAAGATGGAAATGACTTAGAAGCCATTGGGCGTGCGATTGAAGAAGCGAAATCAGATACGGAGCGTCCGGCATTTATTACGATTAAAACCCAGATCGGTTACGGCTGTCCTGCAAAACAGGGAAAAGCCAGTGCTCATGGAGAGCCTCTGGGAGCTGATAATGTGACTGCCTTAAAAGAAAACTTAGAATGGCCTTCCATGGAACCTTTCTATGTTCCTGAAGAGGTTTACAGCCATTATCACCAGATCGCAGAGGAAAAAGCCGAGACAGAAGCAGCATGGAACGTGATGCTTGCCGCTTATTGCCAGGAATATCCGGAGATGGAGGAGCTTTGGAATGCCTATCATGATCCGGATGCAGGCGAAAAAGCAATTGAAGCATGTGAAGACTTCTGGAAGCGGTCGGAAAAGGCTGATGCCACCAGGAATTTATCAGGGCAGATATTAAACCGCTTAAAAGCTTGTATGCCTAACTTAATTGGAGGCTCAGCGGACCTGGCTCCTTCCAATAAGACCAATATGTCTGACATGGGTGATTTCTCAAGAACGGACAGCAAAGGCCGTAACCTGCATTTTGGTGTCAGAGAGCTTGGTATGACAGCAATTGGCAACGGAATGATGCTCCACGGTGGTCTACGCACCTATGTGGCAACCTTTTTCGTATTCAGCGATTATACAAAACCAATGGCACGTTTGTCTGCATTAATGGGGGTTCCCCTGACCTATATATTCACTCATGACAGCATCGGTGTAGGGGAAGACGGCCCTACTCACGAACCCATTGAGCAGCTGGCCATGCTAAGGGCAATGCCGAATTTCCATGTGTTCCGTCCCTGCGATGAGACAGAGACAGAAGCAGCCTGGTATTCTGCACTGACATCAAAGAAAACCCCTACAGCCCTTGTGCTTACAAGGCAGAACTTAACGCCTATGCCGGGAAGCAGCAAGGAGGCTTTAAAGGGAGGCTATGTAATAGATGACTGCGAAGGAGTGCCTGAAATCATTCTTATGGCTAGTGGTTCTGAGGTGGAACTGGCAGTCAAGGCGAAAGGCCTGCTGACTGATAAAAAGGTTCGTGTAGTTTCTATGCCATGCATGGATTTATTTGAAGAGCAGACAGAGGAGTATAAAGAAACTGTCCTTCCCAAGGCAGTTCGCAGGCGTGTTGCCATTGAAGCTTTAAGTAATTTCGGCTGGGGCAGATACGTTGGTCTTGACGGAACGTACGTGACAATGACTGGCTTTGGTGCCAGCGGACCGGCAAATCTTTTATTTGAACATTTTGGATTTACAGCAGAGCGCGTAGCAGAGGCAGCAAATTCCATCTAAGCGATACCCGTAAGCTGGCAAAACCGCAGGTTTTGCCAGCTCTGCTGCGGACGTGAGATACGACAGTTAAAAGGAGTGTATATAAAATGGGAATGAAATGCATTGGTGTTGATATCGGCGGAACAACTGTAAAAATAGGAATATTTGAAGTGACAGGACAACTTATCCATAGGTGGGAAGTGCCCACCAGAAAGGAAGAAGGCGGAAAATACATCATAGATGACACTGCCGCTTCCATACTGGAAACCTTAGAAGAATATCACATTCCATTAGAAGAAGTTAAAGGGGTGGGGTTAGGAGTTCCCGGGCCAATCATGCCCAGCGGATATGTGGAGATCTGCGTAAACTTAGGCTGGCGTGATATGTATCCGGAAAAGGAAATGAGTGAGAAGCTTAACGGCCTCCCGGTAAGAAGCGGCAATGATGCAAATGTGGCAGCCCTTGGCGAGATGTGGCAGGGAGGCGGAAAAGGCTATGATGATATTGTTATGGTTACCCTGGGCACCGGAGTAGGCGGAGGCGTAATAATTAATCAAAAAATCGTTGCAGGTAAACACGGCCTGGCAGGTGAGATCGGACATATCCATATCCGGGATGATGAAACAGAAAGCTGCAATTGCAGTGGCGTGGGCTGTGTGGAACAGATTGCCAGTGCAACAGGTATTGCAAGAGAAGCAAGAAGAAAAATGGCTGCAACTGATGCCCCATCTGCTCTCAGAACCTTTGGTGACAATGTAACGGCAAAGGATGTACTGGATGCGGCCAAAGAAGGGGATGCATTGGCTTGTGAGGTCATGGAGGTAGTAGGACACTATCTTGGCCTTGCCCTGGCTCAGATTTCCATGGTGGCAGACCCAGAGGTCTTTGTAATTGGAGGCGGCGTTTCCAAGGCCGGTTCCTTCCTGATTGACCTTCTCTTTAAGCATTATGATAAATATACTCCTATTTCCAAGAATAAGAGCGGTATTGTATTGGCCAAGCTGGGTAATGACGCTGGAATATATGGTGCGGCCAGGCTGATTCTGGATTAAGTGTAGCAAAGGCGGATTCTAAAGAATCCGCCTTGTTCTGTTTATCAGTTCCTCTGTCTGCAAAGTGCTGCGGCAATCTCTGCAGCTTTGTTAAAATCCTTTTCTTCCGGGTTCCAAAGACATTTCGCCTCTTCTTCCACCACAGTAAATCCTGCTTCTGTCAGCCGTTGCCGGAGGACCTTCGTTCCCTCTCCGCTCCATCCATAGCATCCGAATACCGCCGCTTTTTTTTCCTTATATTTCAATTCCCTGAGGAAATCCAGCCACCCGCCTACAGAAGAGAGGATGTTTCCTCCTACAGTTGGGGAGCCCAATGCAATTGCCTTTGATTTAAACACCTCTGTCATAATATCATTTTTATTTGTCTTGGAAATGTTATAAATTTTCACCCTGGTATCAGGTGAAATATGCGCGATTTCGGCGCTGATCTTATGGGCCAGCTGCTTGGTCCCATCCCACATGGTATCGTAAACGACTGTGATCTGATCCTCCTGATAGTTCTGGGACCATTCGTAATATTTTTCTACAATTTGCAGTGGATTTTCTCTCCAGATGGAGCCATGGCTGGTAGCAATGATATCGATGGGCAGGTTAAGCTCTTGTAGCTCCTCAATTTTCTTTTTCACAAGAGGAGAAAACGGAGTCAGGATATTGGCATAATACTTTATGGCCTCTTCCCAAAGCCTGCACTGGTCTGCCTTATCATTAAACAATTCCTCCACCGCATAATGCTGTCCAAAGGCATCGTTGGAAAAGAGGATGTTATCTTGTGTAAGGTAAGTGGCCATACTGTCAGGCCAGTGAAGCATTTTCATCTCTACAAAGATGAGTTTTTTACCATTGCCGATGTCAAGAGAGTCCCCTGTTTTCACCACCTGATAATTCCATTCCGGATGGTGATACTGTCCTGTCAGGGATTTCACTCCGTTTGCAGTACAGTAGATGGGGGTACCAGGTATTTTCTCCATTAATGCGGGAAGAGAACCGCTGTGATCCACCTCTCCATGATTGGCGACAATCAAGTCAATTTTCTTTAATTCAATTTCTTTTTCCAGGTTGTCCACAAATTCCACAGAGTGAGGCCTCCAAACCGTGTCAATAAGGACCGTTTTTTCTTCCTTTATTAAATAGGCATTCTGGCTGGAGCCATGGTTAATCGAATAATCTGCTCCATGAAAGGATTCCAGCTCCCAATCCATGAATCCTACCCAGTAAACATTATTTTTTACGAGTTTTTTCATTGTTCCATTCTCCTTTATACATTGGAAACAGCAGTGAGTTTTCTGTATCAATAGCAGCATCCTTAACCAGTTTCATCTGTCTCTGTCTGCAGAGTTAGTATAACCGGAAAAAAGAAGAGATATTTTATTATCATATTTAATTTGTGCTCTGTCATCTTCATGGAAAATCCTCTCTCCACTTGCAGAACCAGATGCATGGTCATGAGATATAGAACCGGATGGTTCTGTAAAATGGGTGTTCAGGGGTGGTGATCCGGTAATTGCCGGGCAGCAGGTGCATCACGTCTGGGATGTCCTGTGCTTCCAGCGCAATTGCACAGGCAGGGGAAGAAGCGGTCCCCCCGGACAAGACCGTTCCATTAGGTATAAAACCGCCTGAGTATAAAACAAGTGCAGGAGCATCTGTCATCATTTTCAAGGTCCGTCCGGTTCTGCTGTCTAAAAGGACGCAGGCTTTTTTTAATTCACAGGGCCTCTTAGCAAACCGCAAAGGGCGGAATGTTTGATTTTTGTTAAGTATATAAGCGTTATTATATCCACATCCAATAGAAAGCTGCTCCTTACAAACCGGCATTTTCGCAGAGCTGATCTGAGAAAGAAGCTGCTGTGGAGAACGAAAGTCAAAGACAGTGCCTGCTACGGGAATAATATCTGCCGGAAGATGCTCCTTATTATTAATACACACATTATTTGCAAAAACCTGTATTTCCTGTTCCAGACCGGAAATGGAAAAGTCCCCGGAAAGATTCCAGTAGGTGTGGTTGGACATATTAATATAAGTTGAAACGTCAGTCACGGCAGTGTATTCTATAGTAAGCCAATTGGTATCCTCTAAGGTATATCTGGTATGGTAGGTTCTGTTGCCAGGATAGCCGTCAAGGCCGTCAGGCTGTGTGATGGACAGCAGGATAGAGACTGATTCCAGGCCGGCTGTCACTGAGGTGACATCCCAGAGTCTGGAGGATAAATTATCCACTCCTCCGTGAAGCTGATTATCTCTGTCGTTTTTTGAGAGCTGGTATATTTTAGTACCAACTGGAAGCTGTGCTTTCCCGATTCTCCCGGCATTAGGACCCAGGGTGGCTCCTGCGTAGCAGATACAGTTTTCATATTGCTCCATGTTTTCAAAGGCAAGGGCGACCGGCTGTTCTCTGCCGCTCTCATCCCTTATTGCCACCTTTTGGATGGCTGCGCCCAGTGCCATTACGGAAACCGTCATGCCCCTGCTGGTAGCCATGTCATAAACCGTATAAGCAGTTCCCTTTTCATTCCATAATTCTCTGGTTTTGATTTTCATAAGCATGCCCTCCCTTTAAAACCAGTATAAAGATATGAGCACGTAAGGAGAAGAGAAAACAAAGAGAAGGGCAATTTTTCACAATGAGAGAGCAAAAGGAAGAAACGGAAGCCTGAAAATAAACAGACGGATGAAGAAAACAGGTATGAAAGAAAGACCTTGAGGCCAGTTTAAGGTACAAAAGAAAGATTTAGCAAATGTTGGAACCCATTGAGGAGGCGTTATGATAATGGCAGGAGATAAGGGATGACATGAGAGCAATTTTTCACAATGATAGAGCAAGCCTGCATAATGATGGATTTTCATTAAATGATATAATTAGCTTAACAGAACGTAAAGCTGGAATTAAGAAGGAGGGGTTAAGCATGGGAGGTGTATTGGAATTCCAGAATATATCCAAGTATTTTCCCGGAGTAAAGGCGTTGGACCAGGTATCCTTTCAGGCACATTCCGGAGAGGTGCTGGCGTTTTTAGGGGAAAACGGGGCAGGTAAGTCCACTCTGCTAAAGGTGCTTAATGGGGATTACCAGCCTACCGGAGGAAAATATCTGCTGGATGGGGTGGAGAAACACTTTCAGTCCCCTCATGAGGCTATTGAGGAAGGAATTTCCGTCATATACCAGGAACGGCAGATTCTTCTGGAATTATCTGTGGCGGAAAACATTTATCTGGGGAGAATGCCTGTAAACAGGCTGGGATTTATCGATACCCGGAGGGCAAATGAGATGACCGAGAAAATCATAGAAGATTTTGGCCTGCCAATCAGCCCTACCGAGAAAGTCAAGGATTTAAGCATTGCCTATCAGCAAATGGTGGAAATTATGAAGGCCTACTCCAGGGAGAACTTAAAGGTGGTTTGTTTCGATGAGCCAACCGCTTCCCTGTCTGACTCGGAGATAGAATCCTTGTTTAAGATCATAGGAAAGCTAAAGGCAGAAGGAAAGATCATTATTTATGTGTCTCACCGAATGGACGAGCTTCGGAGAATAACGGATAAGGCAGTAATTTTCAAAGATGGGCGGTATATTGCAACCGTTGAGACAGGAAAGGTGCCGGAAGCCGAGCTAATCCGTATGATGGTGGGCCGGGATCTTGGAGATATTTACAGGAACCTAGACAGGAACAAAGTCATTGGCGACGTACTTTTAGAAGTGAAAAATTTATCTTCCGACTATGTAAAAGAGAATTCTTTTGTGCTGCGAAAGGGAGAAGTTCTGGGATTTTCAGGTCTTGTGGGAGCAGGGAGAACCGAGCTGATGCGAGCCATCATTGGGGCAGATGAGGCAAAAAGCGGAGAGATTTATCTGGAAGGAAAAAAGATACATAACCGCTCTCCTCATGAAGCAATGGAGCAGGGGATCGTCCTGGTACCAGAGGACCGGAAGCTGCAGGGAATTCTTTCCAATTTGAGTGTCAGCGACAATATAAATATTGCCATGCTGGATACTAATTCCAACAGACTGGGATTTGTCAGCCGGGAAAAGGAAGAAAGACTGGCCCATGACGGTATTCGGGATTTTAAGATCAAAACCCCGTCTCCTGATAAAAAGATTGTGGAGCTTTCCGGCGGAAACCAGCAAAAGTGTATTGTGGCCCGCTGGATCAGCACTAATCCGAAGGTGCTCATCTTAGATGAACCTACGAAGGGAATCGATGTAGGTGCGAAATCTGAGTTTTATCATATGATCTGTAAATTTGCCAAGGAAGGCTTGGGAATCATTCTGATATCCTCAGAGCTTCCCGAGGTAATTGGCCTTTCGGACAGGATCATTGTCATGAAATCTTTGAGAATCACAGGAGAAATAGCGGCATCAGAAGCAACGGAAAGCAAGCTTTTGAGCCTGGGAATGATTGGGGAGGTACAGAAATAATGGGAACAAATAAGAAAAGCAGAATCAGGATAAACGGAGACAAGATCGTACT
>JAEWRS010000395.1 GCA_023398855.1 Bacillota bacterium | reverse complement strand
GCAAAAGTAATGAAGAAGATTTTACCATATTTATAGGATCTTAAGTTAAGAAGGAGGAAAAACCGATGGCAAGAATTAAAGGCGGTATGAACGCTAAGAAAAAACATAACAGAGTGTTAAAGATGGCTAAAGGCTACAGAGGCGCTCGTTCCAAACAGTATAGAGTAGCAAAGCAGTCAGTTATGAGAGCATTAACAAGTTCTTATGCAGGCAGAAAAGAAAGAAAGAGACAGTTCAGACAGTTATGGATTGCCCGTATTAACGCTGCAGCCCGTATCAACGGCGTATCTTACAGTGTATTTATGCATGGCTTAAAGTTAGCCGGTATTGATTTAAACAGAAAAGTTCTGGCTGATATGGCTGTGAATGATGCGGAAGGCTTTGCAAAGCTGGCAGAGCTGGCTAAGTCCAAAGTAGCTTAATTAAGATATTTTACCCCGAAAACCTTGTGTTTACGGGGTTTTTTTGTTTTCAAACCATTACCCGGTGTGTGATGATCTGGCAGTATCAATAATCCCCTTATTCCGGCATAGGATGTACTGGCTGTTACTTTTAGCGGCCAGTGAAACAGCTGATTATTCAGGAAGGTGATGTGGTAATATGGAAAATCATATATGCAGTCATAATACGTGCATATTGCCAAAAAAAGTAGATGTTCCAATCGAACTCTATAAATCGCAGCAAGGGGTATATTTTATTGGTTATGCAGATAACCTGATGTTTGGCAATCATACGAGTGCATGGGCCAGATTATATAACCCCAGCTGCTCTAAGGTTAACTTATATGTAAATGTATGGACTGTTACAGATATATCAGAAGCACCTTATCGCGCTCAGTTTTGGTTTAATGCAACCCCGCCGGGTATGCCGGCAGATTCTGATTTAGTAACGCCTACGAATACTGCCATGGTTCCTTTGTCAAAACCCCAAATAAAGCTGCAGTATGCCTCAAACGTAGAAGGAGATCCGTCGGGAGGCATTAAAGCATTTGTTCGCAGAGCTTTGCCGGGAACTACTTTGGTTGAGTCTGAAAATGGTAAACTGATATTTCCGCCAGGAGGTTCTTTTCTGGTATTCCTGTCTACGCCAGAAGCTCCTACCTCCTCTGCTTCGGGCAGGATTGCCTTTGGCTGGTGGGAAGAAAGCGTTTGTGATACGTGTGTTGTATAAACAGTTTAACAGAGATGAGACGGCTGGAACTATGGGATCGTTCAAAAGCTAGCTGGAACCATGATTATGAAAAGTTATCATGATAAGAAGCTGGTGCAGCATTACACGAAATCAATCGTTGATATACCCTGTATCCCCCGATGGCACACCTTTTACCGGGCCATACCGGTCACCTTTTGCGATACAAAAGGGTCCAAGGCTCTTTGATCATGCATTGGAATGCACATCTTTTTTATTGGATCCATATAATAAGATATAAAATAATAAAAGAGGTGTCAATATGAGTTGTTTTTGGGGCGGCTGTAACAACAACTGCAGAGGTAATTGTAACAATAACTGTTGCTGCAATAATGATAGCAGATGTGATAATAAATGTACTTGTGATGCTGTAAAGGATGATTGCGAAAAGGAAAGAAGAGAAGCGTATTGTGCGGGATTCCGGGATGGCTGTAACAGTGCTTCCCGCTGGCGCAACGACGATGATTGTGGTTGCAACTGATGCAGGATAAGGAATAAACCTGCAGAAAACCTATACTTCCATTTTAGAAGGTATCTTCAAGATACGTGCTGAATACCTTCTTCATTCATGATAAATCAGCCCCGGGACTTTTGTCTTCGGGGCTATTTTATTTAAAATCCGGTCTGGTAAAGTAATAGCAATGCCCCGCATATTGGGTAAGCCGGGAAAGGGGTTACTCAGGAGCGAGATTCGTGGTAGAATAGAAGCGGGCTGCTCATCCCGGTGCTTCAAACAATAAATATGGGACATGGATAACATTGACTCTCATATGGGTAATATGTGAAATAAGAGTAGACAGAGAAAGAAACAGGAGAGACGAAGATGACAATACAGGATCAGGTATCCTCCAGAGTAAAAATAATTTACAGCGATATTGATGGAACACTGCTTGATAACAGCCACCAGGTATCAGAGCGCACATGCAAAAAAATAACAGAGCTGGAGCATAAGGGAGTACCATTTGTTTTAGTTTCGGCCAGGATGCCGGAAGGAGTGAGAAAGGTCCAGCGACAAATCAGCAGCCATAGTCCTATGATTTGCTATAGCGGAGGCCTGATATATGATAAGAATGGAAATATATTGTATAGCTGTCTTTTGGAGATGGAAAAGGCGCTAAAGATCAGGGAACTCCTGAAAAAGGAATTTTCTGAAATATGCTTGAATGCTTATTGCTATGAGAAGTGGATTGTGGATCATGTCAATGATCACTGGATCAGGGAAGAGGAAAAAATTACTGGACTGAGAGCAAAAGAAGGGGATATAGAAAAAGAATTTGCGGAAGAGAGAGGGGTTCATAAGTTATTATTGATGGGAAAGTCAGAGGATGTGCAGAATGTTGAAATTCGTTTAAAAAAGGATTATCCGGAATTATCTATTGTTCTTTCTAAAAAGAATTATCTGGAAGTCATGCATGGAAATAGTAAGAAATCATCAGCAATAAATTTTTTGTGCAGCCACAATAAAATATCTCTTGAAGAAGCCATGGCATTCGGTGACGGACATAATGACATAGATATGCTGAGGGCTGTAACATATAGTTATGCAATGGGGAATGCTCCGGATACGGTAAAAGAAAGCGCGGCACATGTTACACTGAGTAATGACCAAGAGGGAGTATTTGCTGTCATAAAGGAATTAAATTAACAGCCATGCTGTATCAATAATATACGGATCAGGAAAGCTGTGTTTTCTGCAATAAAAAAACTCCCCGAGTAGGACTTGAACCTACGACCCAACGGTTAACAGCCGTTTGCTCTACCAACTGAGCTATCGAGGAATACATGATTATTATACCTAAAAAGTAAAATATGTCAATAGAGAAAATAAAAAAAATGCGGGAGATGGGACTTGAACCCACACGAGCATACACCCACAAGATCCTTAGTCTTGCCTGTCTGCCAATTCCAGCACTCCCGCACAACGAAGATAATTCTAGCACTATTGATCTAAA
>JAEWRS010000389.1 GCA_023398855.1 Bacillota bacterium | reverse complement strand
GGACTTTAGAAGGATCGTTTTCAGCCAAAAGAAATGCACCCAGACAGTAACGGTTATTTCTGTCGGCAGCGTGATAAATCTTCACCCAGCCTTTTTCTGTTTTAAAAGGGACAGCACCTCCGCCAATCCGCCCATTATCCCAACTGTACCCATGAGAAATTCCGCAGAAATGCTTTTGGCGGCCCCAATGAATCAGATCCGGCGATTCTGCCAGCCACATCTCCGGGTTGCCGATCCCGTTTGGAACCGGGCGGTTAAATGCCATGTACAATCCGTTTATTTTTTCAGGAAATATGGTGACATCCTTATTCTCAGGTGCAAAGATTATCCCATGCCGCTGGTATTCTTTAAAGTCTTTTGTACTGATCAGTGAAGTGGCAGCCCCGTTTTTCGTTACGGAAGTATAATTGATATAATATGTATCCCCGATCTGCGTAATTCTCGGGTCTTCCATTCCCCAGCTTTCTTCCTCCGAGCTAGGGAATACAAACGGAACGTCATCAATGGCAAAATGAATGCCATCCTTTGACCTTGCCACTCTTAAATGGGAAAGGGAGGTTAAGTACACCGTCCGCTTTCCCTGCTTTGTTATCATGTAAATTGCCCTGGAATCAGAGAAATCCAGTTCCGGGTGCTCCGCTTTGTTGATATGGATCACAGCGATCTCATCCTTTCCCTGAACCTCCTCAACAACAGGAACCAGCGCTTCGTTTGCTCCCGCTCCTCTAACAGATTCCGCCACCCTGCAAAGCAGGATCACCTCATCTCCGTATTTTGCAACCCCACAGTTGAATACCCCTTCTACCTTGAAATCATCCCGGCTGGGTTTTACCATTTCCGGGAAAAGGAGCGGATTTTCGGCACATCTCTTTACTTCCAGCATGTTTTTTCTCCTATTTTCCTTAATAGATGCTCAGAAATGTCAGGCCCTGTTTTTCCATGCTCTCCATTTCCGTATTTAAAAACCAAAGCCAATGGAATATCTTTACTGGCTTCCTCTGTTTATCTTATTTTAGCATAAAGCTGATTCCTTCTTTGAAATACTTAGAGAAACACAAAAACAGTATAATGATCGGCAGAGTAAGAATCACAGATGCAGCATACATTGGTCCCGGAAATGCTCCCATTGGTCTGAATTGTGTGGAAATCAGCACATTTAACGTCTGCATTTGAATATTCGGTGCGATCAGCATATCCCACATCAATTCCGACCATCTCTGCATGAAGATGGATAAAAATACAATGGTCGTCACTGATTTGGTCACCGGAAAGGCGACGCTGAAGATAATCCGCAATTCTCCGGCACCATCAATCTTTGCTGCTTCAAATACTTCATCCGGCAGTGTCTTAAAGTAGTTGATATACATAAAAATAGCCCAGATGGAAATGCACATGGGAATGATCATGCCTCCATAGGTATTTGCCAGGGATTTAGCAATCATATATCTGGGAACCAGGAGAATGATGGCCGGGAAAAACATCTGGAACAAAAGAGAATCCATGATAAACCGGTCTCCTCTAAATTTCAGCTTACACACGGAATATCCGTTGCACAGGCCGATGATAACAGAAATAACGGCAGTGGGAAATGCCACCAGAAACGAGTTAACCAGCGCTCTCACCCACATCATGGAATTTGTAGCTCCCCCTTTTCCCATCAGATATTCATAGCTTCTCAGTGTAAATCCATGGGGAGCCATCACTTTATCCACCTGGTCCCAGGCAGTGAAGGACTGGATCACCATATAGTAGTAAGGGAACAAGGATAATGCCAGCAGCACCAGGGTGACCGCTGTTATGATGCAGGTCTTTATGCTGATTTTCTTTTTTCTTCCCATCTTATCTCCTCCTTGTCATGAGCACTAAGCGGATGTATTACCAGCCAAACCTTCTGTTCAACCGGTCTGTGACCCCATTGATAAGCTTCAGAGTTATAAAAATCTGTACCGCACTTGCAATTGCCATGGCCGCACCATAGCCGGACTGGAATCTGGTAAAGGATGTATTGTAGATTTCCAGCTGCCAGGTTGTGGTGGTCATACCGGGACCACCTCCTGTCAGCAGATAGGGTTCCGTGAATACTCCGAATGCCAGGCCGGTAGCCAGAACAATAACCGTGGTCAGCGTAGGCATTATCATGGGAAGCGTAATATGGATAAGCTTGTGAAGTCCTGCAGAGCCATCAAGCATTGCCGCTTCCGTCACATCGTCTCCCACATTCTCAATTCCGGAAAGGATGAATAAGGCGTAATAGCCTGACATTTTCCATACAACGATGCCCACCATAACAGCAAACGCAGCCTTCTGATCCGTGAGCCAGTTTACAGTGAGATCAAAATGCTCCCTTAAAAATACATTAAACGCAGAATTATAGTTAAAAAAATACTTTACTACCACACTGGTAGCGACTCCCGACGTCAGGTATGGAATGAAAAACAGCACAGCCACCAGGCCCTTGACCTGTTCCGGCAGATTGGATACCAGAAGCGCTATGATCAGGCCGCCGAAAAAGCACAGGAGCACAATGGGCACGAGATAACGGTAGGAATTAATAAATGCCGCCCTGACCCGGGCATCTGAAAAAAGACCGGTAAAATTTCTTATTCCCACAAATGTCTTCTGCTCTGCCATCAGATTCCAGTCCATGGTGGAAAGCCAGAATGCCCAGAATAATGGGAGCAGGAAAAAGATGAGGGAATAAATCAGATAAGGGGCATTGAGCAGCCATCCCATAAGTCCGCTCTTCCCAATGCCAATAATGCTCTTTCTTTTCATAACAACCATTCTCCTTTTTACAAGGGGACAGGCGGGTCCTGTCCCCCAAAAGCTCTGTTATTCCAAGCCTCCTGCCTGCTTCATTGCTTCCATAGCCGCTTCCACAAAAGGTTTGGCATCCGGTGCATTTCCCGGTTCTGCTTTCATCACTTCATACATATATGGTGATGTTCCGCTTTCCGTCAGGGCTGTTTGGATATCAGTTACCTTTTCCGTTGCAATGCTGGGGATGGAATATGGTACCGCCTCTGCTAAGGCGGCAAGCTCCGGATACTCTTTCATGACATCTGCAAATGCCGCATTTTCATTTAAATCTCCCCGGACAGGAAGCATGGTTGTGGCATTCAGCCAGTCTAAATCAGTCTGGGCTGAATTTTCCTTGTTATAAACCCATTTCACAAACTCCACCGCACCCTTATGCTCCTCTTCCCTGATATTTTTATTATTATAAAAAACAAGGCCTTTGGAATCAGCAAAATTAAAGGGAATATCTCCTTCTTTCTTTACAATTGCTTGTCCATATATGTAATCTTCTCCATAAATCTTGTTATTCTCCCGGTAAAGAGAAATTTCCCATGGCGCATTGATTGTGACCAGTACGGAAGGATTTGCTTCTGTCCAGATACTGGAAATCTCACCGGACTGAATAGAATTGCCGAACAGACCAATCAACTCAAATGCCTGGACAGCCCCTTCTTTGTCAAGTACCAGCTTATTGCCCTCAACCCATGGCTTGCCGCCTGTTAATGCCTCATAAGGCATCTGGAAATCATACCATCTGTCCCACCACTGATCTGGGCGGGTTAAGGATGGCTGGTAAAGGGAATGGGTAACTCCCATCTCTTTCATGGTTGTATCCCGCTGTGCCGCAAACTCTTTAATCACCCCTGTAAATTCGTCAACAGTCTTTGGCGCCGCCTCAAATCCCAAAGCCTTG
>JAEWRS010000368.1 GCA_023398855.1 Bacillota bacterium | reverse complement strand
CACAGGCTCTTTACAGCCAAGGATCAGTCTTGCCGCCTCTTCACAGGACAATGACAAGGAAATTTCCCTGACCCCCTCGTACTCTTCTGTATGTCTTGGATAATCCCGGCATGTTTTACATAGCATTTCAGGCCCGGCTTCTTTATAAATATCACAAAGATTGTCCTCATTTAAAAAGGCACATCTGTGGCCCCTTTGCTTAAAGGAGCCGTTTTTCCAGTCAATAGAACGGCAAAGCCTTCTGCCAAAGGCATTCTTTTGCATCTGATACTGCTTTTTTGTGAAATCATCGATCATAATCGCCCAGCCTGCGCAGCAGGTATCCGTACATGCTCCGGCCACACAGTGAAAATTTTTATAATAATGCGGAATAGTAAACTGCATAAATGATTGCTCCTGTTTTTTGATAAGAATTATACCTCATATTTAAATAGGGTGCAACCCATGTTAAAGAGCTGCACCTCATCTTCTCATCCATTGATCATAGTTTTCTAAATGCCAGGAACAAAAATAATATTCCGCTTACCCAGGTAAGATCCCACCCTTTTATGGCTGCAAGCCTGCGCCCCAAAAACAACCCCAGGTACATAACGGCAGTTCCAACAATCAGAGCAGTAAGCGCTGCAAGTCCCGGAGATATCATTAAAAATCCTGACAACGCTCCTGCAACCAGACTGTCCAAAGACATTGCCAGGGAAAACATGATGGTTTCTTTCCAAGATAGGGATTTGGAATGGTCCCAGTCTGCTGCCAAGGGATTTCCGTAAATATTTATGATGATGCTCAGTCCGGAAATAGAAAATGTCAGATCCTTGTGAATATTCACATGGCTGTTGATATATTTTTTTATGGTATAATCCAGAAGCTTAATAGCTCCCAGAAGAAACAGGCAGGAAAATGCCGCTCCTTTTGCAAAACTTTCCGGTACCAACCCGCTGATCATGCTTCCTAATACAAGAGCAGCTCCCAGGCAGCCACTGCAGATCCCATTTACCGCTATCACCTTTGCCCAGGAAATTTTCAGACGATTCGCCCCATAGGCAATGCTGGCAACAAAGGTGTCGGTGCTGAGTGCCAGCACAAGAATCAATACATCACGCATATCCTGTCGACTTACCTTTTTCTTTTAATATATTCGCATAATTCTCTTTTGGCCCCATAACAGCAGGGGTTTTTAAGTCTCATGCCTTGCCTCCTGGTCTGCTGCATACCTAAAAGACCATAAAAGCAGGGGATGTTAATCCCCCTGCTTTTATGGTCTTTTATTTACTTGCACAGCTTACTGAATTCATCTGCTACAAACTGCACCTGAGGTCCTACGATAACCTGCACACTGGTCTTACCAGGTCTGATGATACCGGCGACACCGGAAGATTTGATCTTCTTTTCATCTACCAGAGTATAATCCTTGATTTCCAGTCTTAATCTTGTAATACAGTTATCAACGCTGGTAATGTTCTCCTTACCGCCAAGACCTTCCAAAAGTATGGCTGCAACTGCAGTAAAGTTATTATTGGATAAGATGATTGTGTTTTCATCTATATCATCATCTTCCCGTCCTGGAGTCTTAAAGTTAAACTTTAAGATTGCAAAGCGGAATACAAAGTAGTAAATTGCCGCATATACAAGACCAAGCGGAATAATAAGCAGCGGATTGACCGCCATTGGAGCTTTAAAACTTAAAAACCAGTCAACAAAACCTGCGCTGAAGTTAAATCCTGCACGTACGGGAAGCAGGGAACAGATCGCCAGAGATATACCGGTTAAAAGTGCATGAATTAAGTAAAGTCCGGGCGCAAGGAACATGAAAGAGAATTCCAGAGGTTCCGTTACTCCTGTGAAGAAAGAGCATACTGCTGCGGCAAGCAATAAACCATAGGCTACTTTTTTCTTGCCAGGCTTTGCGGTATGATACATGGCCAGGGCTGCGGCAGGAAGACCAAACATCATCACAGGGAAGAAACCAGTCATATACTGACCGGTCTGGCCCAGGACACCATTTCCTGACCAGAAATTTCCAAGGTCGTTTACACCTGCAACATCAAACCAGAAAACAGAATTCAGCGCATGGTGAAGACCTACAGGAATCAATAGACGGTTAAAGAAACCGTAAATACCGGCGCCCACAGCACCCAGTCCTAATATGCCTTTGCCAAATGCAACCAGCCCAGTATATACAACCGGCCATATGAAGAATAAAACAAGGCAGGCAACCAGGGAAACAAGAGCCGTAACAATAGCTACAGACCGTTTGCCGCTGAAGAAAGCCAGGGCATCAGGAAGTTTTGTGTTTTTAAACTTATTGTAGCAGCCAGAACCAATGATACCGGACACAATACCAATAAACTGATTACCGATTTTGCTGAAAGCCGGATTTACTTCACTTACATCAATGCCCTTTAACATGGCAACTACACCTGGTGAAAGCATGGTCTGAATCATCAGCCAGGAAACAATTGCCGCCAGAGCAGAGGTACCCTCATGGTCATCAGCCATACCAACACCGACACCAATTGCAAACAGTATCGCCATGTTATCAATGATGGCGCCCCCCGCCTTGATTAAAAAGGCAGCAATGGCACTGTTTGCTCCCCATCCAGTGGGGTCAATCCAATAACCAATCCCCATCAGGATACCAGCCGCAGGCAGACATGCCACCGGTAACATCAATGATTTACCTAGTTTTTGCAAATACTTCATCATAATAAAGAAACCCCTTTCTTTTTGTCCTGCCGGACATATTTTATCCATACCTGCCCCATGCAGGTTCAGATCAAATTTTTTCCAAAACGGAACATACTGCGGTTATGGCCGCCTCCTCATCCTCCCCGTCAAACCGGAACAGGATTATACTGCCTTCTGAGACTCCCAGCCCCATTAATCCCAGGAGACTTTTACAGTCCGCTTTGTCTGATTCCCAGTGGACTTCAATGCTGCAGGAATACTTTCTCGCTTCTATGAAAATCAGGGAAGCCGGCCTGGCATGAAGTCCCATGGGATCTTTTAATTCATACAAATACTCCCTCATTTATATACCTACAATTCGATGATCGGTTCCAACTCTTTTACCTGCATCCCTGTATGACATACCATATCAGGATAATTCGGTGTATTGCACACGATGACCGGTGTAATTACCTCATATCCTGCCTCCTTTATGGCTGCCATGTCAAATTCCAAAAGAAGTTCCCCTGCTTTTACTTTATCTCCCTGCTTTTTATAAGAAGTGTAATGCTCTCCCTTTAAATTCACTGTATCAAGCCCCACGTGGATGATGATCTCAGCTCCTCCTGGAGTCGTAATGCTGATCGCATGCTTTGTCTCAAACATCACTGTTAAAATTCCGTCTGCCGGCGCCACTACTCTCCCTTTTTCCGGGATGATGGCAACTCCCTTTCCCAGGATCTCCTGGCTGAAAGTGGGATCATTTACTTCACTCAAAGGAACTGCCCTTCCTTCTACCGGCGACAGGATCTTTTCCTTTTCTTTTTCACTGCTTCCTCCAAAAAGTTTCTTTAATGAATCAAACATATAAAATTTCTCCTTTCGTTTACAGCCTCATTCTCTTGATGTGGACCGCCAGATATGCGGTTTCCTCTTCTGTTACATCGTGACGGTATGTTTCCTTGATATAATCCTTGATTTTTAAACTGCATCCGTATTCTTCCGGATACATCTGTGATATCAAATGGTTAAATTCGCCATTCCCGCTGTCCAGCAGCTCTTTTGTAACGATTCTTTGCGCAAGGAACTTTAAATGTGTGACAAACCGCTGATAATTCAACGAAGTTTCGTCAGGCTCCATTATAAAATACTTCTTCACGATCCCAACGGTGTTCTGAATCAGGTTTGTGATATCTATCGTATCCCGCATGGCAGTATTAAATTCCGCGTTCACAATGTGAAATGCAATGAATCCTGCCTCATCTACCGGAAGAGATATGCCGATCCTGCGCTCAATCAAAGCAATGGCGTATTCACCGATCAAATATTCCTCTTTATAGAAGGTCTTTATCTCGTTAAGCAGAGGATTTGAAAATTTCATCTTTTCTTTAAAGCGGTGAATGGCAAAATTAATATGATCCGTCAACGTTATGTATATATTTTGATTAAGGCTTCTGTTTAATACACTTTTTGCATAATTAATGATTTCCGTAGAAACCTGGATGTGCTCAAGAGGAAGGTTCACCAGCAATTCTTTGAATTTATCAACATTGTTCTGGCTGTCCAGACGGAATATTTTTTCAATTGAGCTTTCTGGTATACTTTTTCCAGGCTTCATGCCAAAACCGATCCCTCTGCCCATAACGATAACTTCTTTTCCATCCGGTTCCAGCGCACTGACAATATTGTTATTAATGATTTTGTCAATTTTCATACAATGTCCCATCCTATAAATCAAAAAACCAACCTTGACCACGAAAATAGAATGCTATTTTCCATAATCAAAATTGGTTTTGCCTGCTTTCCAGTAACAATCCACTTAATATTAATCCTTGCTTAAACTATATCAGTATTATTCCAAGAAGTCAACAGTAATTTATATTTTATTGTGTAATTTTTTATAAAAATTTTACATTTTAGTCAGAATTGAAATATAACAGCCCACCACTTAAGTTCCTGAAGGATCTAACGCATCTCTCAAAGCA
>JAEWRS010000318.1 GCA_023398855.1 Bacillota bacterium | reverse complement strand
GGTTATATTAAAGCGAAACTGTCAGTGACTGCCGCACTGTTTGCCATAGTTGGTTCTGTAATCGGAGCCCATTTGTCACTGCTTGCCAGTGAACGGGTATTAAAGGGTATGTTGTTGCTGATGCTTCCAATTGTAGCTTTTTATGTTCTCAAGAACAAAAACATGAGTGAAGATGCATGCGGCAATGAGTTACCTGAGAAAAAAATGTTTCTGATCAGTATGAGTGCTGCCTTGATTATTGGCTGTTATGACGGCTTTTACGGGCCTGGAACCGGAACCTTTCTGCTGTTGATCCTGACCGGACTTGCAAAAATGGATGTCAGGAGTGCGTCAGGGACAACGAAGGTGATCAATTTGTCCTCTAATATCGCGGCATTAATAACCTTTTTAATAAATGGAAAGGTAATGATTCCTCTGGGACTGGCGTCAGGTTTATTTTGTATAGCCGGTAATTACATAGGGTCAGGACTTGTGGTAAAGAATGGACATAAGGTAGTGCGCCCGGTTGTTTTAGCAGTACTTTTGTGTCTGTTTGTGAAAATTATAATAGGATAGGAAATTACTATGAAATGGAATAAATTTACGCTGACGACCACCACGGAAGCCGTGGATTTGATCAGCTGCATGTTTGATGAGATCGGAATTGAAGGAATTGAAATTGAGGATAACACTCCCCTTACGGAAGCAGAGACAAAAGGCATGTTTATCGATATTCTGCCAGAGCTTCCTCCTGATGAAGGAATTGCCAAGGTCAGTTTTTACCTGGAACCGGGTTCCGATATTGAGGGGATGTTAAAGAAGGTGGAAGAAGGGCTTTCCCAGCTTTCCATGTTCACGGACTTAGGGGAGTGTACCATTGAGTCCGGAGAAACAGAGGACAAGGACTGGATCAATAACTGGAAACAGTATTTTAAGCCGTTTACCGTTGATAACATTCTGATAAAGCCTACCTGGGAGGAGATCCCGGAGGAACACAGGGACAAGCTTTTGATCGAAATTGACCCTGGAACCGCCTTTGGAACGGGACAGCATGAGACCACCCAGCTTTGTATCCGGCAGCTGCAAAAGTATGTGACACCGGAAACCACTCTCCTTGATGTGGGCACAGGGAGCGGAATCCTTGGGATCACAGCCTTAAAGCTTGGTGCAAAAGAAGTATTTGGAACGGATCTTGATGAAAACGCCATTATTGCTGTTAAGGAAAATATGGAAGCCAATGATATTACCTGGGAGAAATTTCAGGTATTGCAGGGAAATATTATTGATGACAGGGACGTACAGGAAAAAGCCGGTTTTGAAAAGTATGATCTGGTTGTAGCCAATATCCTGGCTGATATCATTATCCTGCTTCAGAAGGAAATCTCCGTTCATATGAAGAAAAACGCTGTTTTTATTACTTCCGGTATCATCAATATGAAAGAGGAAGCAGTGAAGAAAGCCTTTGAGGAAAATAAAGCCTTTGAGCTTATAGAAACTACCTATCAGGGCGAATGGGTTTCCATAACCGTCAGAAAAAGATAGGAAGAGGAACGCCTTACAGGCATACCTTTATGTCCAAAGTGCGTGGACAAGAAAGAGGAACGCCTTACAGGCATACCTTTATGTCCAAAATGCGTGGACAAGAAAGAGGAAAATTTGATGTATCACTTTTTTGTAGATCCGGACCAGATTGGAGAATCGACGATACGGATACTGGGACCGGATGTGAACCATATGAAAAATGTCCTGCGAATGGGAGCCGGAGAGCAGATATTGATCAGCAATGGGGTGGACAAAGATTACTTATGTGAGGTCGTGGAAGTGACTTCCTCAGAAGTAACGGCTAAGATCCTGTCTGTAGAAGAAGGGGGCGTGGAGCTTCCAGCAAAACTTTATCTGTTTCAGGGACTGCCAAAAGGTGATAAGATGGAGCTTATCATTCAGAAGGCCGTGGAGCTTGGAGTATACCGGATCATTCCAGTGGAAACAAAGCGTACCGTGGTGCGTCTGGATAAAAAGAAAGAAGAAACAAAGCTCCGCCGCTGGGGGGCAGTTTCAGAAAGTGCTGCCAAGCAGTCCAAACGGCTTATCATACCGGAGGTGACCGGAGTCATGGCCTTTCAGGAGGCACTGGCCTTTGCAAAAGAGTTGGATGTGACGGTCATTCCCTTTGAACATGCAAAGGACATGACTAAAACCAAAGAGATTCTGTCCGGAATTAAGCCGGGAACCAGTGCAGGGATTTTTATCGGACCGGAAGGCGGCTTTGAGGATTCAGAAATGGAGCTTGCGGAGAGTTTTGGAGCAAAGCAGATCACCCTGGGCAAGCGGATCTTGAGAACAGAAACCGCCGGCCTTGCCATGTTATCTGTGCTGGCTTTTCAGCTGGAGACCTGACAATGAGGGTTGCTGCAGGCATACCTTTATGTCCAAAAAGCATGGACAGGAAAGAGGAACGCCTTGCAGGCATACCTTTATGTCCAAAAAGCATGGACAGGAAAGATGAAAGGGGAAAAGTCATATATGGTAGCTTACTTTGATAATTCGGCAACAACCAAGGTGCTGGAACCTGTAAAAGATATTATGTTAAAAATCATGACAGAGGATTACGGAAATCCTTCTGCAAAGCATAAAATGGGGCTGGAAGCGGAAAAGTAT
Source organism: Bacillota bacterium (assembly GCA_023398855.1). Classification (GTDB taxonomy): domain Bacteria; phylum Bacillota; class Clostridia; order Lachnospirales; family Lachnospiraceae; genus Lacrimispora. The sequence goes on along the minus strand of JAEWRS010000318.1, from coordinate 1,411 downwards.
ATTAAGGAAGCCGCTGAGGTCATAGCCGGTACTTTAAAGGTAGCAGCAAAGGAAATTATTTTTACCTCCGGTGGTTCCGAGTCCAACAACATGGCTTTGATCCAGGGAGCGATGGCTAATAAAAGAGCAGGAAACCACATCATCAGCACAGGCATTGAACACGCCTCTGTATACAACCCTTTGGCATATCTGGAGGAACAGGGTTTTTCAGTTACCTATCTTCCGGTAGATTCCCATGGGCACATTCGTCTGGAAGAACTGGAAGCGGCGATCCGCCCGGAAACCATTCTGGTTTCTGTTATGTATGTGAATAATGAGATTGGTGCGGTGGAGCCTGTGGAAGCCATATCAAAGATCATTAAAAAGAAGAATCCGTCCATCCTGTTCCATGTGGATGCCATTCAGGCTTATGGGAAATTTGTTATCCGGCCAAAGCGCCAGGGGATTGATCTTTTATCCGTCAGCGCACATAAGATACACGGGCCAAAAGGGGTGGGCTTTTTATATGTTGACCAGAAGGTGAAAATAAGGCCCTTGATTTATGGAGGCGGCCAGCAGAGAGGCATGCGTTCTGGTACGGAAAATGTTCCGGGGATTGCGGGCATGGCTGTGGCAGCTAAAATCATGTATACAAACCATGGTGAGAAGGTTCAGGCCTTAATTTCCCTTAAAGATTACATGATCAGCAGGCTTTCGGAAATCCATGGAGTTACGGTAAACAGCCTTCCAGGAGATTTGTCAGCGCCTCAGATTGTCAGTGCAAGCTTTTCCGGCATCAGGAGCGAGGTGCTTTTACATGCCCTTGAGGAACGGGATGTGTATGTTTCCTCTGGGTCTGCCTGTTCCTCAAATCATCCGGCTGTCAGCGGAACGTTAAAGGGAATCGGCGTAAAACCTGAGCTTTTGGATTCCACGCTGCGGTTCAGCTTCGGGGTTTATAACACCAAAGAGGAAGTGGATTACTGCATAGATGTACTTAAGGAGCTTTTGCCTGTATTAAGACGGTATCAGAGAGGTTAAAGAGTAGTTTACAGAAAGTAATACCCTTCGGGTATACCTTTATGCCCAAAATCATGGGCAGGAGAGAGGAAATACCCTTCGGGTATACCTTTATGCCCAAAATTCATGGGCAGGAAAGAGGAAAGGATAACAGATGCAATACCAATCATTTTTAATTAAATATGCAGAAATCGGGGTGAAAGGAAAAAACCGTTATCTGTTTGAAGATGCCCTGGTGACTCAGATCCGCCACTCCTTAAAGAGAGTGGATGGTGATTTTATAGTTTCCAAGGAATCAGGACGTATTTATGTAAATGCAGAGTCAGAATATGATTTTGATGAGGTCATAGAAGCGTTAAAATGTATCTTCGGTATTGCCGCCATCTGCCCTATGGTTCAGGTGGAAGACAAT
>JAEWRS010000178.1 GCA_023398855.1 Bacillota bacterium | reverse complement strand
GTCTCTCCGGCAGTTATTGTGCCTAAAATGTTGAAGCTGATGGAACATGGCTATGGCAGGGATAAGAGTATTCCGCAGCTTATCATGGCCGGAGCATCCGTTGACGACATTTATGTTATTGTCCTTTTTACATCATTTATGGGCATGTATGAAGGAACCAGTTTTGATGCCATAAGCCTTATAAAAATACCTGTCGCCATTATGACAGGATTGTTGGTCGGTATTTTACTGGGTCTTGTTTTGGTGAAGCTGTTTCAAAAAATCCATATGCGGGATACCGCCAAGATCTTGATTCTATTAAGCACTGCGTTTCTGCTGGTTTCTCTTGAGACAGCCATTAAAACGTATGTGCCTATGTCAGGTTTGCTGGCTGTCATGGCTTTCGGCAGTACCATCCGGAAACAAAACGATCATTTAGCCATGCGCCTGTCTGGTAAGTTTTCAAAAATCTGGGTAGCTGCGGAGCTGATGTTATTTATACTGGTGGGTGCAACAGTGAATATAAGCGATGGGGCAAGGGCTGGATTTCCGGCCGTGGCTCTTATCTTTATTGCTTTGCTGATACGGATATGCGGCGTTCTGATCTGCCTTGTCAAAACACCTATGTTGGCAAAGGAACGTTTGTTTTGTGCCATTGCTTATTTACCAAAGGCAACCGTACAGGCTGCAATCGGCGGGCTTCCTTTAGCTGCAGGTGTAGGTGCCGGTAACACGATTCTTACGGTAGCAGTTTTAGCTATTCTCATCACAGCTCCTCTTGGTGCCATGGGCGTAGATGCAACTTATAAAAAACTGCTTGTAAAAAGCAATGGTTAAGTTCCACGATAGACAAGGGCCAGCCCTCTTGTAAAAGAGGGCTGGCCCCGTATTTTGGCTATTTAATTACTGGAACTGGTTTGTTTTTTAACGCCGTTTTGGTCCGTCTGCCAGCCGGTCATATACTTGCTTTCTTTTATCCATCATGGTTTCCTGCATTGGTGAAGTTTTCCATGATTACTGCATTTTCTTTGGCCAGTAGCATACGCCCACATCCAACGCGCGAGGTTTATCCAGATGAAAATCAGCATGCCGGCAGTACCAACACTGTTGCAGGCCGACTGATGCATCGGCTCTGGGCTCAAACATTGGACAACACTGCCTGGGCCACACGTTACCCTCTGTATTAGGAGCTTTCAACGGCGAATCCTCACGCCTGCGTCTTTCCATTCCATCACACTCCTTTTGGCATTATAAATAAGGTGGCGCCTAAGTTATCAAATTCCGCTCACGACTATCACGGATATCTCTTTTTTTGAACCGCACGGCTTACTCCTTTGCCTTGCTGACACTTTCTCCAATATCAAGCACTGAACCATCTTCCCCATAGCTATATAACCCGGCTGAGGTTTTATCCCCGGTAGTTATGACAGCAAATGTACGGGGGGCTTCCGGATAGTCGACGTTATGGTCAATCCAGGTTCCTTCATTTATATAACATTTTCCGTTATCCAAGGCCCGGTATGAGGGTGCATGGGTATGGCCGAACACTACCACATCAACGTTTTCGTCCGGATTTTCCAGATACTGCGCCTTTGCCTGACTAAAAAAGTATTCCCAGTTCAAAGTTCCTGAAACTGCTTCCGAAAAGCTGTTGGGTACCTTAACCTTATTGATTTTCTGCCGTTCCTCCCAAGTGCGCTGTATATTCTGAAACAGTACAGGTGCAGAAATTGTTCCATCAGCCTGCTCTGCCGGATAAAAGTCCAGATAGGTATAGGCATCGTCAAATCCAGCCATATGCATATCAAATATTTTTTCGTCAAGGCCCTCTTTTGGTGTTATCCTCGCAGAGATGTCTTTCAGAATCGAATAATAGATATAAGCTCCATACTGGTCAGTGTTGCTCTTATCTGGTACGTTTGTTACCACTGGCAAATTCTTTTCCACTTTTGGCCGTCCCTCAAGAACCCATGTTGCGGCGTAGCGGGCATAAAAGTAGCCTGCAGGGAGAATGGTGTCTTCACTGCCGCTTAACTCTGCATTAGTGACCGTATCCGGAGCAGAAAACACATCATAACGGTGGCCATGTTCAATAGCAATTTCATTGCGGTCACCGGTATAATATGTGCCAAGTCCTTTGGCATCTCTAATCTGTACAATTTGGGGGATTGCTTCTTGTAAAACAGCGTTATCCTGAGTCATATCATGATTTCCGGGTATATAAACAAGTTTGATCCCACTTTTAATCACGTTATTCAATTCCTCAATCACGCCCTTATTATTGGCTATTACATCCTTGTAAAACTTATTAACATCTTTGTAGCTTGGATAATAAACCGGCAAAAACCACTCATCCAGAAAATCGCCGTCAATTACCAGCTCCCGTACATCTGATGTACTTTGAAGCCGCTGCAAAAAGTCAATCAGCATGGGACGGTTTTTCACCGTTTCCGCATAGCTGTCATCAATTCCGATATGAATATCGCTTATAACAACAATCTTGTTTCTTGTATTACCTCCCTCCCACAAGGCATTGGCTTCTTTTGGCGCACTTGCAACGGTCTTCTGGGCGCTCGTCGAGCAGCCGGTGGTGAGCAGTGCCAAGGACATTACTACACTGGGCGCCCACAACAAAGAGAACATTCCTTTTTTCATGTTCATTTCCTCCTTTAACTCCATGGTATTTTGATCAATCACACCCTAAGAATAACCCAGAAAAAAATAAAAATGAGCCTTTACACTTAAAAGGCTCATTTTTACACTTAAAAATATCTTTTCACTCAGAATTCATACTCAATAAAATAATATGTGTCTACTCATATGAGAAGACGTACCCGAAAAATTCCGTTTTCAATCCTATACATAAGCTCACCATCATATTTCTTTGCAAAAGCTATAACGCTTTTGCTGCCAATACCATGACCTTCCGCATTGGCAACCGGATAGCCTCTTTCGTCCAGCACAGTTCCCTCTGCACAGGGATTTTCTATCTCCATCAGCAGACGCCCCACACTGCGGCAGGAAAAGCGAAGAAAGGGCAAACTGGCTTCCGGCAGCTTTTCACAGGCCTGAATTGCATTTTCCATCAGGTTAGAAACCACCATCGAAAGTTCCAATGCATCCAAAGCTACATTGCCAGGAATATCCAGAGCGATCTCCAAACGTATATCTGCCTGCTCTGCAAGTTCGGCATAATGGCAGACGGCAGCATTGACAGCAGCATTTTCGCAGTAAATCTTACTTATTTGGTGAACCGCTTTATTTTGACTTAGCAGCAGCCCCGTTGCTTCGCTGGTTTTTCCCTGTTCCAAAAGTTCCAGCAATATGTTGTTAAAATGACGGCGGTCATGTGCGGCACGGCTGTTTTGCGCGGCCACCTCTCCCATAAGATATAAGCGCTGCGACATATTCTCCGCCGCCAGCTGCAGATATTCCCGCTCATTCTGCATTTGCTGATTTTCCTCCTTGACCCGAAACTCCCGCTGGAGATTTTTGAGAGAAAGAAAAATAGAGCCATAGGCGGCAAGTCCGATGGCAATCACCAGAATCAGCGGTACTGCCTGGGTGGTGAGAGTTGCAACAATGTCATCGGAAGATAAGACATAGTAGTTAAACGTAATATAAATGCCAAGAGCCACGGTAAAGTATGACATCCAATGTTCCACTGCATGCCGGTACAGGGGACGTACATAACGGGACAAAACCAGCAAAAAAATACCGAATAAAATGATGCGCAAAAGGGAATTTGTATAGGCAGGATAAGGCAGGTGCCTTGAGCCGGTAAAGCTGAGAATGATTACAGCATCACTGATGTTCTGTACTGTGAGATAGGAAAACAGCCACTGCATGAAAGTGTCTTTAAACAGCGGACGAACCGCAAAACAAAGTACAGCAAAAAGAACAATGTCAAGCTTTGAAAGCAGGGTTAAATTACCACTGAGATAACAATAAACTGCTGTGCCCAAATCAGCAAACAAAATGCCAAGCATGGTCATCAGCGTTATCTTCCTGGAATATTTCGGCTGCAAAAGTGTCATCATCAGCAAAACATTGGCAGTGGTGGATACCGCTGCACGCAGAAAATCGGGAAAGAGCTGTATCATCACCGTTCCTCCTTTGTCATCAAATAGTCCATATAGGTATCGCGCACCACAGGATATTGTCTGGCTGCTATTGGGATGGACTTGCCTCCGGACAAAGTAAAACTATCCTTGGCAAAACGCTCTACTCGACGCAGATTAACCAAAAAAGAGGTGTGACATTGTATAAAATGCCTGTTCTTCAGAATTGGCGAGCAATATTCCGTAAAGTTCTCCCGTATGGTGCGGCTGAACACCACTTCCCCATTGACTAAACTGAAGATAACAGCATGATTGTGGTATTCACAGCAAATGATACTTGACAGTTTGATTATCCTCAGGCTGTCAGCAGTTTTGACGGCAAAATTCTGCTCTTCTATGAGATCAGCTTTAGAGATGGCAAGGGTCAGGGTGTCAAACAGCTGCTGCTTTTCAATAGGTTTAACCAGATAATTAATCGGGCTTACGGCATATGCCATCAGTGCAAACTGTGGTTCAGTCGTTGCAAAAATGATCTGTGCCTCCCGGTCAAGGAGACGAATTTCTTTCCCCAGTTCAATACCACTGACCATTGGCATGACAATATCTAAGAGATATAAGTGAAAGTTCTCAAGTTGTAGGGTATTGAGCAATTTATCTGGATGCGAAAATTCTCTTATCTCTGCTTCCATGGTATGGATATCAAGATATTCAGTTATGTATTGGTAAATAATTCCCAACTCTTTTGGCTGGTCATCGCAGATGGCAATACGCAGCATAGCGGT
>JAEWRS010000155.1 GCA_023398855.1 Bacillota bacterium | reverse complement strand
AACGTTTGTTTTTGTTACCCATGATATGGACGAAGCGCTGAAGCTGGCAGATAAGATTATTTTTATGGAACACGGAAGAATTGTGCAGATGGCCACACCAGAGAAGATGCTGGAAAGCCCTGCCAATGACTTAATCCGCACCTTTATGGGAAAACGCGCTGAGGGCAGTCCGGCATTGGCGCTGACAGCAGCCGATTTTATGAAGCCTGATCCTGTCAGCGTATATAAAAGCCGCGGGATTCGGGAGTGTACCGAAATCATGGCACGGCGGCAAGTTGATTCGCTGATAATTAAAAACGACGATGACACCTATGCAGGGGTCGTGACTGTGGGCGCTATTAAAAAAGCCAATAAAAGCAAAGGTACCATCGGAGAAGTTCCTGTTGCAGAGAATGCGGTATCCTATGTGTCAGAGAGCGCGATGGAGAGCTTTGACAAGCTGCTTAACACTGACAGCAGCTATGTGGTAGTGCTTCATGAGGATAAAACCATAGCAGGAATTGTGACCAAAACCAGCATGGCAAAAGCCATGGCCGATGCACTGTGGGGGGATGGATCATGAGTTTTCTGGAATTGTATGGAAATAAGCTTCTGATTGCTGTGGGAGTCCACTTTTTTTATGTTTTTTCATCTGTTGCATGTGGATTTCTGGTCGCGCTTACGTTGGGAATTTTGCTTTCAAGGGTGCCGGGTATTGCCAAGGCTGCGCTTCCGCTGATTTCGGTCTTCCAGACAATTCCTGGTGTGGTATTTATTGGTATACTTTTTTTATACATGGGTATGGTTCCTTCTACTGCCATTGTTGCGCTGTCAATTTATGCGGTATTCCCTATTTTGAAAAACACCTATGTAGGCCTGCTTTCCGTGGATTCCAGTCTTTTGGAGGCTGCCAGGGGGTGTGGTATGTCAAAAATTCAAAGCCTTTTTGAGGTGGAACTGCCGTTGGCTATGCCGTCCATTATCGGGGGTCTTCGGATGTCCGCGATTTATACCGTAAGCTGGGCAGTGCTGGCTTCCATGATTGGTCTGGGAGGACTGGGCGAATTCATCTATATCGGCATTGCCACCAATAATAATGCTTTGATCGTAGCGGGAGCAATCCCTGCCGGTATTATGGCAATTTCACTTAGTATTATTATAGATTTCGTGAAACGCCGCATGACCCCTGGACAGGGAAGGGAAGGGAGCTTTACATGACGGTAAAAATTGTGATGGAGCACTTGTATCTGGTAGTTCTTTCGGTTTTATTTTCAACGGCAGTTGGTCTGCCTCTGGGGATTATTGCTTATCTTTATTCTTCTGTCCGCAAGACGGTGCTGTGGGCAAGTGAGCTGCTGCAGACAGTGCCTGCACTTGCTATGCTGGGCCTTGTCATGCTGGTGTTCGGTGCAGGTAAGACGACTGTTATTATAGGCCTTGTGCTGTATTCCCTTTTGCCCATTGTACACAACACCTTTTTAGGCCTTGAAAATACCGGTCGTGGAATTAAAGAGGCAGCGCGGGGCATGGGTCTGTCCAAGTGGGACCGTTTGTTCCATATCGAGCTTCCCCTTGCATTTCCCATGGTGTTTACGGGCATCCGCATTGCCACGGTTACCTCGGTGGGTGTGGCGGTATTTTCCACTTCAGTGGGAGGCGGAGGGCTGGGCTCTGTCATTAACCAGGGAATCCGAACTCAGAACATGCGGTTGATTCTTTTTGGAACAGGTACGTTGATGGCAATGGCCGTACTGTTTGACGGCGGTATGGCTCTGGTAGAGAAGAAATTGCTGAGCAGACGCACCGTCTGAACTTTGAATGGGTGGAACTATTTAACTGAAGAACGGGAGGCTTGAATGAAAAAAGGAATAACTGTATTAGTAAGCGCTATTATAATAATTGGGATATTAACAGGATGCAGCAGGAATCAAAATGCAAAAAGCACCATTGTAATTTACGACGGTCAATTTTCAGAGATGAAGATTATTCACCAGATGGTAAAAATACTGGTGGAGGAGCACACGGAGGCCGCAGTGGAAATCCGTGATGAAATGTCTCCTGTCAACAATTACCGGGATCTGGTTTCAGGTGGCGGAAGCGATCTCATGAACAGCTATGACGGCACGCTGCTCACCACTTATTTAAAGGTGGATGTGTCTCAGGTGCCGGAGGATAAGACAATTTATGAATATGCCAATGAGCTTGCCAGTGAAAAGGATCAAGTGCATTTGCTTGATCCGCTGGGACATGAAAATACATATGCTGTTGCGGTGACTCAGGCTATGGCCGATGAACACGGAATAGAAACCATCAGCGATCTCATAGATCTTGCACCTGGTTTGACATTTGGTGCGGAGCATGAGTTTTTCAGTGAAGAGGGAAGTATGAAATATGGTCCCTTTACCAAATTTTACGGCCTGAAATTTAAAGAGGCAAAAGCGATTGACATGGCACTGAAATACTCTGCGATCAAAAGCGGAACCATTGATGTGACGGAGGTGTATTCCACTGACGGTATGAATAAAAAAGTGGGGCTCAAGGTGTTGGAGGATGACTTGAAATTCTTTCCGGAATATAATGGTGCCCTGCTTGTGCGTAATGATCTGTTTGAGCGCTTCAAAGAAGTGGCACCTAATCTGGAGGAGGTACTTCATATGCTGGGAGGTCGTTTTACCAATGAGATCATGACTGATTTAACCTATGAAGTGGATGTAGCCGGAAGATCTCCTGAAGAGACGGCAAGGACCTTTCTTAGAGATGAGGGGCTTATACAAGCAGAATAAAGAAATAGTATGGGAAAAGGTATTTGGATATCCCCCTATCGTGTTAATCAGCAGGGGCTGAATAGGAGGTCTTATTTATTGAAAAAGGTCGTATATATTTGTATTGGATTTATGGCCATGATTCTGGGAGCGATAGGGACGGTACTGCCGGGATTGCCAGCCACACCGTTTTTGCTGCTGGCACTATTCTGTTTTACCAAAGGCTCTGACAGGCTTAATTGCTGGTTCAGAGGTACCAATCTGTATGTAAAATACATAAAGCAATATGAGCATGACAGGTCACTGACAAGAAAACAGAAACTTATGATTCAGGCTGCCGCGGGCTCTATGATGCTGATCTCTTTTGTATTGACTGAACATCCGGTTTTGCGCCTGTTTCTTATCATCGCTTTTCTTCTGCATAATTATGTGTTTATTTTTGTGATTAAAACGCGGCAGCCAGATGAGACAGAGAAAATAAAAAAGGAAGTGACTGGTGAAGAGTATGAATTATGATGGAATTCTTATTGGTATTGGAACGTTTTTCATTATCGGATTCCTGCACCCTGTTGTAATCAAAGCGGAATATTATTTTACCAGCAGAATCTGGCCGGTTTTTCTGATCTCAGGTGCCGGGTGTATTGGCTTGTCCCTTGTATCCGCTGGAAGGGTATTTTCAGCTCTTCTTGCGGTATTGGGTGTCTCGCTTTTGTGGAGCATTAAGGAGCTTGCGGAACAGAAAAGAAGGGTAGAGAAGGGGTGGTTTCCCCAAAACCCTAAGAGAAGAGAATCCTCAGATACAAAAAAACGATCCGTTCAGGATCGCTTTTTGAAATAATAAAGTCACTAAGTGCAGGTAAACATATCGATCCGGTTCAGTGAAATTCCGGTATAGGACCAGCCAAATCTTCGATCCCAACGAAAGCCTGAAACTGTATTTGCCCAGATCTGGACAGGGAAAAACCAAAATTCCTGCCCATTGCTTAACCAGACATAAGTAAATCGTCCAATGCAGTTTCTCATGGATCCGGGACTTA
>JAEWRS010000106.1 GCA_023398855.1 Bacillota bacterium | reverse complement strand
CATCTTGGTTGCTACTCCCTTTCTTCTTTCTGAAGGCCGGACACCATCTCCCACATGCCCGCCATTTAATAACAGAGATTCATTTAGATAATGCCTGATGTTAATGGACCCAACGAACTTATTTCTTTCTTCATCCAGACAAAACAACGTGGTATTTGGTACAAATCCTTCTTTTTCAACGTTGCAGTTTAAACAGCCCATATAATTATCAAAATCACGATAATCATATCTTACGATTGCATAAGGAACAATTTTTTCACCTGATACAACCCATTCTTCCATCATATCATTTAATTGCATTTTATATTGATAATCTAATTTAACTAGACGAAGTTTCATTTTACCACTCCTTCACAAATATAATTTCTTGTTATCATATAACAAACGCCTCTAATCAGCAATAGCAAAAATCACCCTATGGCTCATTCACTACCTGAATATTATTTTGTATAATATTTTTTGTGCTGCAAATACTATAAAAAACGAAAGGAGAATCTCTCTTGAACAACGAAGATATATCAGCTTACAAGCAGGGGAATGCTGCAAGCAATAATGCCAGTAGTAAAAATGCCACAACAGAAACTCATCCTTCCAAAGACAAATCAAACAGTGTATATATTGATCCGTTTTATACTCCCCCTGGTGAAGGCCCAAAACCCAGAATTACATCCAATTAAGCAGCATCCGATAACGCAAGGGAGGTTTCAATCTCCCTTGTTATTTCAGATGCATACCAGCAGACAGCATGTCACTTACATAAGGTATCTTCATCATAAAGTATCCAATGAGTCCTACTGGTTAAATGCCCATTTTGTAAAAAAACTACTAACAAATATAGATAGTTAGTAGTTTATAATTTCCATCATTCAATTAGCATTTAACCGGAATATAGTCTTTTGGATACTTATGACCGGATATCCGCTATACCTGTTTTTATTGATTCGAACTTTTTACTTGATTGTACCTACGATCTTTACGTTCCCGCCATCTTTAAACACACCGGAACAATTGTACTGCCAAATTCCTTTTTCCAAAGCTATCTCTTTCGTTAAATTAGCGGAGCCGATTGTAATGTGCTGTTCTTTACCGTTAGGGTCAAATAAGAATAGATCCACGGACCCGCCTTTAATATCTGAGGTAACATTTAAGGTTAACGTTTGATTATTATCGGCTTGAAATGAGCCGGATTTAGCTATGTTAGTCTGGTTGGTATTATTGGCAAAATTCATAACAACACTCCCATCGGAAACCATATCTCCAATAGCTTCTTGGTAACTGTTGTTACCGGGAATCAATTCAACCGTATCTTTTACGCCATCATAATGAACGGTATATCCCAGCTTTTCAAGCAAATCATTTGCCTGTACATACAAACTACCGTTTTGTTCATTATCCATTGTAACCCAAATTAATGACTTACTAAGCGGCAAAGAATCCCCATTAAGCGTAACTTTCGTATTGCTCAAAACCGTGGACTTAATGCCCGTTGCCGCAAATACCGTTGTTACGCCCATGGTTCCAATGATTACCCCTGCTACTATACTTTTTACATCAAACTTTTTCAATTATATGTCCTCCAGTTTTAGGATTTGAATTTCTGCTGGTCGACTACAGCTGCCAAACGGCGGCGTGGTTTTTCTCTTAGCTCCCGGCATATCCCATACAAAATCCGTTTTTTCTATTAATGATACACTGAAAACTGTAAACTATCAACCTCAAGTTATCATTGTACACTAATTAATACTTTTTGCGCAAAAAAGCAAATTAAGCAGCAACAGTAAGTAGCTAATGATCCTTACTCCTTCCGTTGTTTTATGATGGCTTCATTCCCAGCCATTTATATGTACCTCCCATAATAAACTCTGAAATAACATAATCTCCATCACGGTATTGGCGAATAATCTTCATTGTGTAATCAGGATATGTTTTTTCACTTCGATCAGGTGGTGCTTCATACCAATGAGAGTTTGGTGCCTTATTTTTTATTTGCAGACTCTCATTAAGTACATTTAAAAGTCAATTTAGTACAAATCAGTCCCTTCTCATCCATGTGTATATTAGACTTATTTTTGACTTTTTTACCGAATAATTCCAAATAAAATGGCTGCCTCTATTATAGAGGAATAGGTAAGAATGAAATCAAAATGTGGAGGAGAAACATGAAAAAAATTATTACACTTTTATTAGTATTTACAACAGTCACCACCCTTGCTGCCTGCACAAGCAAGGAAACAGCTTCTGTGCCACAGCAATCATCTCAGGAGATGGAGACCTCAGAAGCACCTGCAAAAAACCAACTTAATGTGGAAAGCAAGGGGGAGCCTGAAACAATTGTGTTCCCTGAATTGGAAGGATTCACCAGAGAAGTCCAGTCCTCCATGGGGATTGAGGTGACCATTTATCAGGCCCAAGATAATTCCTCTATTGTAGCGATGGGTATGCCAGGGGATGAGGAAACCTATCAGATGTTTGTCACCAGGGATGCGCAGGCGGAAGCATTGCTTAATGAGGCGGCCTGTACGCAATTGGAACAGCAATTATCCAAGATTGTCCCGGATTTTAAAGCACAAGGTAAATTTGAGACCGTGGAAGGCAAAGAGGCCTATGTTATCACTTCCAGCATTCCTAAAGAGCAGTCCGGTGC
>JAEWRS010000082.1 GCA_023398855.1 Bacillota bacterium | reverse complement strand
AGGCTGTGCCATTGGCTGGGGCTGTGCCATTGGCTGGGGCTGTGCCATTGGCTGCTGGCCCATAGGCTGAGGCTGGGTTGCTGGCTGAGGCTGTGAAGGCATGCTGCTTTCTCTTCTTGCTTCAGGTAAACAGATTACTTGACCTACAAACAGACGATTCATGTTTATATCTGGGTTTGCCGCCATGATTTCATTAACAGTGGTGGAATTGCGCTGTGAAATAAGCCATAGGCTATCACCGGCTTGAATTGTATAAGGCTTCATCCCTCCCGAACAATGAATCATACCGTTATCTCTGTCTTCCTGAGACGGGACCTGAGTCTGAGGTCTTGTCATTGGTTGTGTTTGTGGCTGGGATTGAGGCTGAGGCTGAGTTTGCGTCTGAGGCTGGGTGGTAGGCTGAGTTTGGGGTTGAGCCGCTGGCTGAGTCATTGGCTGAGTCATTGGCTGGGTCATTGGCTGGGTCTGAGGCTGAGTAGCCGGCTGCGTCATTGGCTGATTTTGTGGCTGAGTATGGGGCGGCGTCTGAGGCTGGGAAGACATGTTGCGGTTCTTGCTTCCACGTGGAACGCAGATCACCTGCCCGATTAACAGATTATTGGGATTTATTCCCGGATTTGCAGCCAAAATTTCCTCCACGGTAGTGCGATAACGTTGCGATATTAACCACAATGTATCACCGCCTTGAATCGTGTAGGAGTATAATCCTTCAGGACAAGGAGTCATAAGATTACTGCCTTTCAATTAAGCGATTTTTCATATTTTATGATTTTAAAATCAGAATAGTACTTGTCAGCCCCTAAAAATTGTTTTTTATATAAAATAATAAGGTTTTTTTCTATTGGGTTTTATTTACCATTTGATTAAACAGATTAATTTCTACAAATATTGTTATAAAATTTGATAAAATGTTTGAAAAATAAGTCTTTTTGTAACTATATGGAAAGAATTGACAAATATACATAAAACATGAATTGCCTAATGAAAAAACTTTTGATATTATTTTATTATAACTATCTACGCTTTGAGACCTTACATATTAAAATTGCTTAAAGGGGGTCCTGTTATGATAAAAGAGGGAATAAAAGAACTTTTCATGCAGATGCCATTAGGTTATGCCTATTACGAAATTGTCTTGGGGAATACAAAACTATCAAAAGAATATGTTCTTGCAGAAGCAAATGATGCCTTTTTTGATCTCTTGGGCCTTGATAGGAAACAGTCTCTGCACAAGAATGTATCCTTGCTTCTGAAAGATAAATTAGAAGCCTCCGCGTGGCCTGCGTTCTATAACAGCCTTGACTGTGCAGGAAAAGATGGCTGCCTTACCGTCTCCGTTGGGAACCACACCTTTAAGGTCACGGTTTATAATCACGATCCAAGCGGAGTGATAACAATATTTGATGATATCACGGAAATCCAAAGTGAGCTGGAATCCCAAAAAGAGATAAATAAAAAGCTGTACCAGGATATTGAAATCTTTTTTAACAGTACCCAGGATGGTCTGTTTTTTGTGGAATATAAAAACGGGGAATTCCGGTATATCCGAAACAATCAGGTTCATCAAAGTCTGACCGGCATGACAACTCCCCTCATGGAAGGAAAGACACCTGCAGAAGCTATGGGCGATGAAGTAGGAAGCCTTTTGCAGGAGGGGTACAAAAAATGCATTGCTTCCGGAAAAAGCATGATGTATGAGGAAACAATAGAATTTATGGGAATCCCCCGTGACTGGCTGGTCCGCCTCACTCCTGTAAAAGAAAACGGCCAGGTCTCTTATATTTTCGGATCACGCCTGGATATTACAGAATTAAAAAAACTGCGGGAAGATAAGGAACATCTTCTTCAAAACTTAAACTCCATGTTTACAGAACATTTGGCAGTTATGCTGATCCTGGATATGAAAACCGGAAAAATACTCGATGCCAACCCTTCGGCCTGTAAGTTCTACGGCTATTCCAGGGAAGAGATATTGACCATGCACATACAGGATATCAGTGATTCCTCCAATGATGCCATGAAACTCATGTGCATTCAGGCCCTCAACAATGACAAACCCTATTCCTTTTTTCCTCACCGGGTAAAAAATGGGGATGTGAAAATGGTGGATATATATTCCAGTCTCATTACCTATGAGGGAGAAAGCCAGCTCTATTCTATCATTTTTGACGTATCGGACCGTGAAAAATTCCGATATGACCTTTACTGGGACAATGAGCTATTAAGTGTCACCCTTAACTCCATTGGGGATGGAGTCGTTACTACGGATAATGAAGGCAAAATCACCTACTTAAATCAGGCCGCCCAGGAAATCACCGGTTGGCGCAATGAAACAGCATATGCACAACCTTTTGAGCAGATCTTTGATTTGAGGAATGAAACCACAGGAGAGCCCATCTCCAATCCGGTCAGTGCAGTACTGAAAACAGGAAAAATGGTGGAGCTTGCCAATCATACAGTACTTTTGAACAGACAGGGAGATTTTATCCCTATCACAGACAGTGCTGCTCCTATTAAAGACCAGACAGGACGTGTATACGGAGTTGTCATGGTTTTTCACGATGTAAGCCATGAAAAAAGACAACAGCAGAGAATCTTGTATTTAAGCTACCATGATGCATTGACAGAAATTTTCAACCGCAGGTACATGGAAGAAGAAATGATCCGGATGGACAATGCCTCCATGCTGCCCATTACAGTGATTATGGGTGATGTAAATGGCTTAAAAGTAACCAATGATGTTTTTGGTCACAAAACAGGTGATCTTCTTTTAAGGGAAGTTGCAAAAATATTTCAGAGCACCATACAAAATAATGGAGTCACGGCCCGGTGGGGAGGAGACGAATTCCTTGTTCTCCTGCCTAAAACCGACACCCCACAGGCTCAGAAGTTCATTCAAAAACTGAATGAACAATTCAGGAAAAATGACCATCTTCCCTTACAGCTCAGTGTTTCCTTGGGATTTGACATAAAGCACAGTGTCTATGATAATCTTCACCAGGTGCTGCAAAAAGCGGAAGAACAAATGTACCATAGAAAACTTTTGGAAGGAAAAAGCTACCGGAACCGCATCATAAACACTCTTTTGGCCACTCTCCACGAAAAGGACATAGAAACAGAAGACCACACCTTAAGGATTGAAACCTATTGCATTGCTCTTGCGGAAAAAATGAAGCTGTCTCCTGAAGAGAAAAATGATCTCGTCCTTTTGTCCATGCTCCACGATATTGGGAAAGTGGGAATCAGCATGGAAGTCCTGAAAAAGAACGCACCCTTAAGCGAGGAAGAATGGAAGGAGGTCAGGCGGCATCCGGAAATCGGTTACCGCATCGCCCAGAACACGCCTGAGCTTATTACTGTGTCCGATTACATCCTGTCCCATCATGAACGATGGGATGGAACCGGTTACCCCAGAGGGTTAAGGGAAACCGAAATTCCACTGCTGTGCCGGATACTCGCTGTTGCTGATGCCTATGACGCCATGACAAGCAACCAGGCTTACCGTAAGGCAATGGACAGTGAGAAGGCAATGGAAGAAATCAGGTGCTGCGCTGGCACCCAGTTTGATCCTGAAATTGCCCGGATTTTTCTGGAAGTTAATAAACTGCTGATGGCCTGAATTCCTCTCAGGCCAGAAAATTATACGAGCCGAACCAAAAGTCCTCCTCTCTAATAACATGTTATTAGGAAGGAGGCAATCCTCATGAACACCTGTAATTTTGAAGGGCTTACCGGTCGTGTCATAACGCCAGACGACCCTGGTTATCATGAACTAAGACAAGTATATAACAGGGCGGTTCAAAAATTCCCCCTGGCGATTGTCTACTGCAGGAATCAGGATGATGTGATCCATGCTATCCTGTGGTCCCGGAAATACCATATTTCCCTGCGAATCCGGAACGGAGGCCATAATTATGAAGGCTACTCCACCGGCAATCATGTACTTGATATTGATTTAAGTGAAATGAATCACCTTACCATAGATGAAAACGCCCATTTACTTTACGTTCAGGGAGGCGTAACAAACAAGCAGTTATATGAAGCCGTCTCATCAAAAGGTTACCCCTTCCCCGGCGGAACCTGTCCCTCGGTAGGGGTAGCCGGTTATGCATCAGGCGGAGGCTTCGGACTCTCCTGCCGCCACTTTGGACTTGGCTGTGACAGCCTTTTGGAAATCCGTTTGGTCAATTACGAAGGATGTATCATAAGTGCCAGTTCACAGGAAAACGCCGATTTATTCTGGGCTTGCCGGGGAGCTGGGGGAGGAAACTTTGGAGTAATTATTTCCATGACCTTCCGTCTTCCCTCAAAAGTAAATAAAGTCACACTTATTGACATAAGATATCCTCACTCAGATCAGGAAAAGCAGTCTTTGTTCCTGCTTACATGGCAGGACTGGTTAAAGGATGCTGACCAGAAAATTACCTTAGTTTCAAGAATCTACAACGATAGATACGAAGGACTTGCAATCATCGCCCGAGGCATCTTTTACGGACCGCCGGAGGCCGCTCTGGGGATCATCGCGCCCTTGCTTGAGCTTGGCGGTGTAAAATACAGTTTAAAATATGTGACCTTTCTGGAGGCTGTGACAATTATCGGGGACTTTTATCCTCCCTTTGAAAAATTCCAGTCAGCAAGCCGTTTTGCCTTGCAAGACTTTAGCAGCTGTGAAAGCTATAACTTAGCCGGGCTTATTAAAGAACGGCCGGAAGGTTCGGTCTATGCCAGTATTTCTCTCTACGCCCTTGGAGGCAAGGTAGCAGAGGTGGATCCAGATGAAACCGCCTTTTTCTATCGAAAGGCCAGCTATATTGTCTGGCTTGATACGGTATTTGAAGATCACAAATGCAAAAATTCCGCCTGGATTGCTGAGAAATTCAGGTACTTGGAATCGGTCACAAAAGGTTCCTATGTAAACTTTCCTTATGCATGCCTTCCCTGCTCTCTTGAAGAATACTATGGCACCCATGTCTGCAGGCTAAAAAAGGTAAAGAAGGAATATGACCCGTTCAACATCTTCACCTTTCCCCAGGGAATCGGCGGGGTAAATCGTACGGATTTTTCAGCTCCAATCTGCTGTAAAATCACCCGTTGACCTCTGGTACGGCACAGCATAAATACGAAAGCCCTCTCGTGGAAATCAAAACTTCACACGAGAGGGCTTTTATGGTGTATGAATGATAAATTACTCTTTCTGACTATGTCTGGTCTGACCTAAAATCTGATACAGAAGACGGTATAAATCCTGAAACTCCTTTTCATTCACAGGGATACACTGAAACATCCGGTCAGGGATCGTTGCCGCCTGGTGCTTTAGCTGCTCTCCCTTTTCCGTCAGCGTGATTACCACGCTTCTCTCATCTTCCTTTGCACGGCTCCGGTTCAGCAGTCCGGCTGCCTCCATCTTTTTTAATAAAGGCGTCAAAGTACCGCTGTCCAGATACAAAAGCTCTCCCATTTTCTTAACGGTAACCTGCTTTTTATCCCACATGACCATCATGGCAATGTATTGAGTATAAGTCAGCCCGATTTCATCAAGAAATGGCTTATACATTCTGATGATTTCACGGGAGCAGGCATAAAGTGGAAAACAGAGCTGGTTTTCCAGCTTCAATTTCTCGTAATCCATGGTTTCTCTCCCTTCTCCCATGATGATTCCCTGGTGGTTTTTTATAATAATTTCTTTACCTGTTCTTCTACAAGCTTCATATCAGCAGTTGGTTCAAAGCGCCTGACCACATTCCCCTGACGATCCACAAGAAATTTGGTGAAATTCCATTTTATATCCGGTTCATTTTTATAATTTGGATTCAGTTCTTCAAACTTCTGTTCCAGACGTGAAGTCAGCTCATGTCCCTGATCAAAGCCTTCAAACCCCTTTTCCTTCACAAGGTAACGGTAAAGAGGTATGGCGTTCTCTCCGTTTACATCAATCTTTGCAAACTGGGGAAAGGTAACTCCAAAGCGTCCGGTACAAAAGGAATGAATCTCATCATTTTCGCCGGGTGCCTGGTTTCCGAACTGGTTGCAGGGAAAATCAAGGATCTCAAACCCTTTGGCTGCGTATTCATCATACATGGTCTGTAAATCTGTGTATTGGGGAGTAAACCCGCAAACCGTGGCAGTATTAACAATCAGTAACACGTTGCCAGCATAATCGGATAAGTTTTTCTCCGATCCATCCATTTCTTTCACTGTAAAATCGTAAGCAGACATATCATATACCTCCTGAATTTATATTATATTGTATTGTATAAAATTTAATTTTCTAAAACTAATATCATCATAATACTTCACGTTTCATTTGTCAATAGAATTGCAAAATTTAATTTTATAAAATTTAATATCACAGTAGAGCAGCCGGTCTTATGTGACTCAATCACAGACTTTTATTTTATTTTCCTTTATACTGAAGAAAACAATATAGGACCATTGGTTATTTTAATATATCCCAGGAGGCATATTATGAAAAAAATTGTGATTATCGGCGGAGTAGCTGGAGGCGCCAGCTGCGCTGCCAGGCTGCGCAGACTTGATGAAGAAGCAACTATCGTCATGCTGGAACGGGGAGAATACATCTCCTACGCAAACTGCGGCCTGCCCTATCATGTAAGCGATGTGATCAAATCCAGAGACGCATTATTACTGCAGACACCGGAGGCCATGAAACAAAAGTATGGCATTGATGTCAGGGTGAAAAACGAAGTTACTTCCATTGACCGTGAGAATAAAAAAGTCATCATCAAACGGCTGGATAATGGAGATGTTTACGAAGAAGCTTATGATACCTTAGTTATTTCCACCGGTTCTTCACCGGTTCGCCCACCCATTCCGGGAATAGGATCTCCCCGGATCCAGACTCTATGGACAGTTCCTGATACCGACCGGATCAGGGCTCTGATTAAGGAACAAAAAATCAAAACAGCCGCTGTTATCGGGGGAGGCTTTATCGGGCTGGAAATGGCTGAAAACCTCCGCCACGCAGGGCTTTCTGTCTCTCTCATTGAAATGCTTGACCAGGTTATGACGCCTGTTGATTATGAAATGGCTCAGCTCCTTCATGAACACATCCTGCAAAACGGGGTAGATCTTCATCTGGGAGATGGTGTCGCCGGCTTTGAAGAGCAGGATGAATCTGTGGCCATTACTTTAAAAAGCGGAAAGCTTGTTTCTGCGGAGCTTGTCATTCTCTCCATCGGAGTCCGCCCCAACAGTGAACTGGCAAAGGCTTCCGGACTATCTGTGAATGAGCGGGGAGGCATTGTGGTTGATGACTATTTACGTACTGCTGATCCTGATATTTATGCCGTTGGTGATGTGATTCAGGTTGATGATCTTATTTTTGGAGAACCTGCGATGATTCCCCTTGCAGGGCCTGCCAACAAACAGGGGCGCATAGCAGCCAACAATATTGCAGGAGCACAGGAATCCTACAAAAATACACAGGGAACGTCCGTTGCTAAAGTATTTGATCTCACAGTAGCTTCAACCGGTGCAAATGAAAAGGCACTGATTAAAAGGGGACTAAAAAAGTCAAAGGACTATGAAAGCATAATCATTACCCAGAATTCCCATGCAGGCTATTATCCCGGAGCAGTACCCATAACCCTGAAGCTTCTTTTTTCTATTGATGGTAAAAAGATTTACGGAGCACAGATCGTGGGCCGGGACGGAGTCGACAAACGGATTGATACCCTGGCGGTGGCTATCCGCCTTGGTGCAGGAATCTCCGACTTAAAGAATCTGGAGTTTGCCTATGCTCCGCCGTTTTCCTCTGCAAAGGATCCGGTGAACATGGCAGGATTTGTGGCTGAAAATCTGCTTACTGGAAAGGTCGCGTTTACCTCCTGGGATGGAGTGGAGCAAAGCCCGGAGTCAATTCTTTTAGATGTCAGAGAGGATGCGGAATTAATGGCCTTTTCTCTGCCAAATGCGACCCACATCCCCCTGGGGCAGTTAAGAAGCAGGTTAAAGGACTTAGATCCTTCCAGGAAATTCATTGTCTTCTGTGCCATTGGAGTCCGGGCCTATAATGCCGCCCGTATCCTGATGCACAATGGATTCCAAAATGTCAAGCTTTACCCAGGCGGTGTCCGTTTTTATCAGTCAACTCATTATACAGCCGATAGCATCCAACCCTCCCGGCAGGCCGTTTACTCTGACAGCGGGCAGATGGAGACTGCAAATATACCAACCCTGGCCATGCGCATAGACTGCAGCGGCATGCAGTGTCCGGGTCCCATTATGAAAGTGTTTGAAACCATGAAGGAAATGCCTCATGGATCAGTCATAGAGGTATCTGCTTCTGATCCAGGTTTTTCCCGGGACATCCATGCATGGTGCAGGCGTACCGGAAATGAACTGATGGCCTGCGAACACCGGGGGAACGATTATGTGGCTGTGGTAAAGAAAGGCAATCCGGTTTCTCCGGTAATTAAAGAAACCGCAGAAGGAAAAACCCTTATTGTCTTTTCTGGTGATCTTGACAAGGTCCTGGCAAGTTTTATCATTGCCAATGGCGCAGCTGCTATGGGCAGACCTGTTACCATGTTCTTCACCTTCTGGGGGCTCATGGCTTTAAGAAAAGAAGAAAAACAGCCGGTCCGTAAGTCACTGATAGAATCCATGTTCGGAGCCATGCTTCCCAGGGGCAGTAAAAAATTAAAACTTTCCAAGATGAATATGGGAGGCATGGGAACTGCCATGATGAAAAAAATCATGAATGATAAACAGGTGGATTCCCTGGAAACCCTGATTCAAAAAGCCATGAAGTCAGGAGTAAAGATCGTAGCCTGCACCATGAGCATGGATGTCATGGGCATCCGTCCTGAGGAATTGATCGAAGGCGTGGAGCTTGGGGGCGTAGGGGCTTATCTGGGAGATGCTGAGGAGTCTAATGTGAACTTGTTTATTTAGTTCTCAGAAGAAAACAGATCTGTATTTTGATTTCCATTCTGTAATTAATAATCAGGCAGGAAGAGGTAATACAATCTTCCTGCCTGAGCTTTATTTCTTATGGCTCCATTCCTCTGAGCTTAATATAATCCTTGATCAGCTTTGCTGTCTGCTCTAAATCAATGCAGCTGGTATTAATGATCAGATCATAATTGTTCCAATTCTCCCAATTGCCTCCGGTATAGTAACGGTAGTACTCCTTCCGCTCCCGGTTGATCTTTTTCACACGCTTTGCTGCTTCCTTCTCATCAACCTTATCCACCTCCATGGTGCGGCTGATCAAGGTCTCTGTATCAGCATACACAAAGATCTTCACCAGACCCGGAAACGCTTCTTTTTCTTGGCCTAAGATATAATCTCCGCACCGTCCGGCAATGATACAGGACTCCTGGGAAGCCAGTTCCTTAATCACCTGGGTCTGGAAGCGGAATAAATTCTCCGGCTTTACGATATCCGCATCCATAGAAGGCTTTCCAAGCTGAGGCTTTAGGCCGGTTACAATCTTATAAAGCAGATTGCTTCCTGCCTTTTCATCCGCTAAGCGGAAAAATACCTCACCAACAGCACTTTGCTCCGATGTTATAGTCAAAATCTCTTCATCATAAAAATGGATCCCCAGCTCATCTGCAAGGGCTTTTCCAACGATTCTGCCGCCGCTGCCGTACTGCCTTCCTATGGTGATGACCAGATTTTTCTTTTCTTTCATAATCCCCGCCTCCTTCTGCCACACGTTGTGTTCTAACTGTTTGTTACTTTTATTTTACTCCATTCGGGCAGAATATACAATTATTATTGTTCCAATAACTGGTTGAAACAAACGGCTCCGTAAGGTCTGATGCTCATCCGGTAAGCATTGCCCTCACCCATGGCTTTCTCGATGTAGGAAACATATTCTTCCACCAGCTCATTAGGCAGCAATGTCATGATCACACCGGCAAATCCGCCTCCATGTATTCTGCATACACCCTTCTTCTTTTCAGCCAGGAAAAGCTCTGTAAGAGCCAAGGCTACCGTAATGCCCTGTTCCTGGAAGCTGGTGTTGGTAAAGCAGTTCTGAAGCCATTTCCAGGAAGAATTACCGGATTCCGTGATATTTTTTAAGAAATCCTCAAAACGGTTATCCTTTAAAGCAGCCACTTCTTCCTCTACCCGCTTATTCTCTTCAAAAAAATGAAGGGCACGAAGAACAGAACGGTCACCGGCATAATCCCTGATCTCCTGCAAGTGATCAATCACATCCTTTTCAGTGATTTCGGCACATACTTCTTTTCCAAAGAATTCAGCAACCTTTTTCATTTCTGCCGGAACAGAGGAATAATCCGCACTTAAATCCGCATGGCCTTTTCCCGTATTAACTATAATCAGGCTGTGGTTCTGAGAACTGAAGTCAAAATCAATCTTCTCTACTGCAGGAGAAACCGGATCCTTAAAATCAATGGTGATCAGTCCGACCACTGCACATGCCATCTGGTCTAAAAGTCCGGAAGCCTTGTCCCAGTACACATTTTCAGAGAA
>JAEWRS010000058.1 GCA_023398855.1 Bacillota bacterium | reverse complement strand
TGATGACCAGAAGGAGCAGAAAGCCCAAGCCTCTGAATGGTTGCTGTTGTTTCAACATGCTGCCTCCTTATTGCTGTTCTATAACTCCAATATATGGTAAATTCCTGTATATCTGATCGTAGTCAAGACCATATCCAATGATAAACTGATCCGGCACAGTAAAACAGGTATACTTCACCTTGACCTGATCCTTCACACGGCGCTCCGGCTTATCAAGAAGAGTACATAGCTCAATGCTGTTTGGATTCCTCTGCTTTAGCACCTCTATTAAATAGGCCAGGGTATTGCCGGAATCAATGATATCTTCCACAATCAATACATCCTTTCCTTCAATAGGTTCATCAAGATCTTTGGTTATTTTAACTATTCCGCTGGAAACCGTTCCGGCGCCGTAGCTGGATACGGACATGAAATCCATAGTAAGGGGCAGATTGATTCGTTTTGCAAGTTCACAGGTGAAGAAAACGCCTCCTTTTAAAATGCAGATCAAATGAAGAGGTTTTCCCTCGTAATCCCTGCTGATTTCGTCTGCTATCTCTTTTACCCTTTTTGCTACCTCTTCCTCTGACAACAATATACGTATCTTATCATCCATTGCTCTTCCTCTTTCCTGCCCATGCTTTTTGGACATAATGGTATGCCCGGAGGGCGTTCCTCCGTCTGACTTCATTTCTAATACTGTATGGGTATCATCTGTTATCTTATAATATTCACTGATCCGATATCCGATGACCCAGAGGACATGGGAACCTTCCGCCACCAGGGGAATTTTTTCCCGTTCCTTTTTGGGAACCTTTTCATCAATCATAAATGACTTGATGGTCTTTCTGCCTCCTCCGGCCAGTGTCATGTAATCTCCGGTTTCACGATACCTCACAGAGAGTGCACATTTGATTTTATCATAATCAAACCATTTCGTATACCCGTTTTTGGGAATTTCCTGGCCTTTTTTGTAAGGAAAGACCTTAAAATCCAGTTCCGGCAGCGGAATTTCTTTTTCCTTATCCACTGCATCCGCCTGTTTTCTTTTCTTTATCCACAATTTTCCTGCGGCGCGCACCGCAATAAGCCCGCAGGGCAAATCCACCTGCCTGCAGTCAGAACCAAAAAGAAGCGCTGCTGCGCTTTCAACGTGAGTCATGGTAATATCCTTCATGGAATCATTGACACACCGGATCATGTTCCGGATCACATAGTTCTTTATGATGTCATCTTCTGACAGCAGGGCATTTACCTCCACCCCCCGGCCCGCTTCAGCTGCGGACTCATCGGTCTCCCATACTCCCCAGGTCTTTAGTATTCCTTCCGCCTGTTTTTCCAGATAGGCATCGGCCTGGGCAGCCATGTCTCCCGCATGAAGAATGTTTTCCCCTGCCCGTTTATTGACCTGTTCCCTGATTTCGGGCAAAAGCATGGTCCTTATGCGGTTTCTCACATAATCTGTCTGGGCATTGGTGGAGTCCTCACAATAAGATATCCCGTTTTCCTCCAGATATGCAAGAATTTCCGCTCTTCCAACACACAGTAAAGGACGGACAATGTTGTCTCTGACAGGACGCATTCCCCCAAGTCCTTTTAACCCTGTTCCCCGGAACAGGTTATAAAGAATGGTCTCCGCCTGGTCATCCTTATGATGGGCCACCGCTATTTTGGCTCCTGAAAAGTCCTGGCACTCTTTTTCAAAGATCTGGTAACGCAGGTGCCTGCCTGCCTCTTCTACCGACATTCCCTGTTCCATGGCATAAAGGGCCGCATCCACCTGGACACAGGAAAAAGCCACCCCCAGCTTATCCGCCAGCTCCCCAGAGTAGTCCCTGTCCCTGTCAGCCTCTTTCCCCCGCAGGCCATGATGGACATGGACTGCTTTTAATTCCAGTCCCAGCGTTTCCTTAAGTTCATTTAAGACTACAAGAAGACAGACCGAATCGGCCCCTCCGGAAAGAGCCACTATGACGCGGTCTCCCGGAGCAAACAGCCGGTTCCGTCTGATATATTCCAATATCGTTCTGTACATTCCGTCACCTTCCTAAGTTGATTTTTTCCCCTCTATATTATAAATATACCCATAAAACATGTCTGTTGCAATTATTATTTTCTTTTCCATATTCCGGCGGTCATCACAGTCATATCATCAGCCACTCTGTCTTGAAAGGATCTGGCAAACAAAAGGATTCTGTCTGCCATGTCCTGAGGGTTCTTTACCGGCATTCCTGAAATGAATTCCTTTAGCATCAATTCCTTATCATCAGCCGGCAGAGCGTCTAACACACCATCGCTTACCATGATGATCCGGTTGTCGTCCCAAAGCTTTTTTGACAGGAGAACCGGTTCCACCGGGTTTAAGATTCCCATGGGAACCTCACCTGCCTCCAAAAGCTCCACTCCCTTTTCACCCAGAATATAGGTAGCTGCCGCTCCCAGCTTCATTGCTTCTAAAATTCCTGTTTTCAAATCAATGCAGCATAAATCCAGGGTTGCCGGGTGCTGGGAAATTCCGGTTAACAGAAGTACCGTATTGACCATTTTAAGGGCGGCTCTGGTAGAAAATCCAGCTTCCAGCAGTCTTTGAGTCAGTTCAATGGCCTGTCTGCTCTCTTCTTCGGCAGCCCTGCCGCTGCCCATGCCGTCAGACAGGCTCATGATGACTTGTCCGGGCTGGACTTGTCCAAAGGTATAATTATCTCCGGACACCTCTTCCCCGCTTTTTACTGCTTTTGCCACACCATAAATGACCCGGTATTCTCCTTTTTCAACAAACCGTATGGTATCGGCCTGTTTTGTCACTAAGTTCCTGCCGTCAGGGGCCACGGTCCATTCCCCTTCCTCTATGGCTTTTTCCAGGATCTCTGCCGCTTCCTTTACAGTCACACAACGGCCGTTTAAGGTTCTCATGGTCAGAAATGCTTCCCTCTGGTGATTCTCGTATTCTAAAATAAGCATCTTTTCAACAATAATATGATTGCGGCGGAACGCCCGCTTTATTTCATCCTCCCAATCCGGTGTGATATCCACAGAATGCTCCACCTGATGAGAAAATTCCTCCAGGATCACTGCCAATTCTTTAAACTGGACAATGACCGCATCCCGGCTTTCTAAAAACCGGTTTTTCCAGGCCAGATTCATAGTGGCTCTTCCCAGGCCCCGGTTTAAATGAGCCATGTATTCATCCTTCTTTTTACAGGTTTCAAGAAAAAAACGGGGCATGTCCCCGTAGTCAACACTCCCTTTTTGTTCAAATGCACGAACCAGATATTGCAGATAATATTGATTGTCCTGTTCTTTTCCGGAATACACAATGCAT
>JAEWRS010000069.1 GCA_023398855.1 Bacillota bacterium | reverse complement strand
ATACCACACGCCATGCGGCGGAGTTCTGGATGATCGAGCCTGAGATGGCCTTTGCTGATTTGGAAGACGATATGGAACTGGCAGAATCCATGCTCAAATATGTGATCCGCTTTGTTCTGGAGCATGCTCCGGAAGAGATGAACTTCTTTAACCAGTTTGTGGACAAGGAACTTCTTAGCCGTTTAAATCACGTTTTAAACTCCGATTTTGCCCATGTGACTTACACCGATGCCGTTGCACTTTTGGAGCAGCACAATGAAGAATTTGATTATAAAGTATTTTGGGGATGTGACTTACAAACGGAACACGAGCGCTTTTTAACAGAGCAGCATTTTAAAAAGCCTGTATTTGTAACCGACTATCCAAAGGAGATCAAGGCCTTTTACATGAAGCTGAATCCGGATGGAAAGACTGTTGCAGCCGTGGACTGCCTGGTTCCTGGAATCGGCGAGATCATCGGCGGCAGCCAGAGGGAAGACAACTACGATAAGCTGGTAGCACGTATGGATGAACTTGACCTTAAGAAAGAAGATTACGATTTCTACCTTGACTTAAGAAAATTTGGTTCCACCCGCCATGCAGGCTTTGGCCTTGGCTTTGAGCGCTGTGTGATGTATTTAACAGGAATGTCGAATATCCGTGACGTTGTTCCATTTCCAAGAACTGTTGGCAACTGCGAACTTTAATCCTGTGCTGCAAATTCCCTTCCATACCGGCAGGGAATTTGTGGTTTCAGTTCAGAGGCCTGGATGTGAATGGCATGGCGAGCTGTAACCACCTGTACAGAGGACCAGCGAGGTAATGACAATGAAATTCATACATATTGCAGATGTCCACTGGGGCATGAGCCCAGACAGTGACAAGCCGTGGAGCAAGGAACGATATCAGGACATAAAGGATACCTTTGCAAAAGCGGTCAGCCAGGCAAAAGCGTTGGAAGCTGATTGTCTCTTTATTTCCGGCGACTTATTTCATCGGCAGCCCCTGGCCAGAGATTTGAAAGAAGTAAACTACCTTTTTTCCACCATTCCAGATGTCCATGTGGTCATCATCGCCGGCAATCATGACCGCATCAGGAGCAACTCTGCCCTTTTGAGCTTTAGCTGGGCTTCCAATGTGTCATATCTCATGGGAGAGGAATTAGAAAGCGTTTACTTTAAGGATATCAATACAGAGGTTTATGGATTCAGCTACCATTCACCGGAGATTCCGGAAAACCGCCTTGACCACCTAAAGGTACCTAACAATGGACGCATCCATATTCTTTTAGGCCATGGCGGTGATGCCAATCACATCCCCTTTGATAAAGGTGCCATGTCTAACCTGGACTTTTCCTACATTGCAATGGGTCATATCCACCGGCCTGAGATTCTTTTAGAGAACCGCATGGCATTTGCCGGTTCCTTAGAGCCTCTGGACAAGACGGAATCAGGGCAGCATGGTATGATGATAGGCGAGATCAATGAAGTAACCCGCATGGTGACCTCCTTAAAATTCATTCCAATGGCAAAACTTCAATACATCTCCCTGGCCGTCAATGTAACGACTGCCACTACTAATACGGAACTTGCCATGAAAATCACCCAGGAGATCCAGAATAGGGGACCGGAAAACATCTTTCGTTTTCGCATCCGGGGGATGAGGGATCCTGACATTTCATTTGACCTGGAAATGCTGTCCACCCGGTTTAAAATTATGGATATTATTGATGAATCAGAACCTCAATATGATTTTTCTGCATTGTTCGCAGAGCACCCCAGTGACATGATCGGCTTCTTTATCCAGGCCCTTCAAAAGCCGGAGATGAGCCCGGTGGAAAAAAAGGCGCTTCACTACGGCATTAACGCATTGCTTCGCACAACGGACGAAAGGAGCTGACCCCATGAAAATAATTGATATCTATATCAATGGCTTTGGGAAATTCCATGGCAGAAACCTTACCTTCCGGGATGGTCTGAACATTGTATATGGCAAAAATGAGGCGGGGAAATCCACCATCCATACCTTCATCAGGGGAATGCTTTTCGGAATAGAGCGCCAGAGAGGCCGCGCCTCCCGCAATGACCTTTACTCAAAATATGAGCCTTGGGAAAACAGCGGCACTTATGAAGGGCAGATTCGGTTAGAGCATAAAAATCACATATACCGGATCGAACGGACCTTTCAGAAAAATAAAAAAGAATTTAAAATCGTGGATGAAACTGCCGGGCGGGAAATAGAACCTACGAAAGCATTTTTAGACGATTTGTTGTGTGGCTTAAGCGAAGAAGCCTACATTAATACCGTCAGTATCGGTCAGCTAAAAAGCGCTACCGATGAGGGTATGGTTTCTGAGCTTAAAAATTACATAGCAAACTTAAATACAACAGGAAATCTGGCTCTTAACATTACCAAGTCCGCAGCCTTTTTAAAAGCCCAGAGAAAGGAGCTGGAATCCCAGATGGTTCCGGAAGCGGCCCGCACCTACACCTCACTGTTAAGCGAAATCCGCAACACTGAGAAGGAAATCTCTTCTCCTGAATATGAGAACCAGATAAAGGAATATCACAGGCTCCGTTCTCAGATCAAAACTTCTATGGAAGAACATCAAAAGGAGAAGGAAGAGCTTCTGCAAAAAGCTGCAAGGGGCAGGCAGGTATTAACCAGCAACCATTTTCCCGATCAGTCTTCCATTAATGCCTGTCTGGCAAAGGCTCAGGAAAGCTATGACGAATACGTGGAGGCAATGGAAGCCTGCAGCAGAAAGCCAAGAAAGATCTTTTCCGTCCTTACTCTGGTCATTGCTACCATGCTTTTGTGTGCCACAGGTGTCCTTTACTACCTGGGGGAAGCAAATTATTTTACTGCTTACTATGGTCTTGACCTTCTCCTTTTACTTGGCATTTTTATCGGTACTGCCATGATCTTTTATCTGATCGGCTTAATCTTGTTTTTGCGTCTGAGGCACAGCCAGAAAGATATGGAAATGAGTGCCAGGATCTTACAGGAGATCCTTTCCAGATATTTAGGTAATACAGAGATCACTCCTGAGGCGATACAAGCCTTTCAGACAAGGATGGCGGAATTTACACGCTTAAGCTCCGCTGTATCCAAATCCGAAGCTGTCATAGCACAAAAAGCAGCAGAAATTGAGGAGCTCTCAAGAAAGCAGGAGAATTGCGGAGAATCCATTGAAATGCAGCAGAAAGGCCAGTGGGAGCTGGAAAAGAAGCTGGAACATCTGTCAAACTGTAAGACACAGGCTGAAGGGCTGAAACACATCCTGGCTGAGAATGACCGGGTCCGGGAAGAAATTTCTGCCATTGACTTAGCCATGGAAACGATGACAAGTCTCTCTTCATCCATCCGGAATTCCTTTGGCTTACATTTAAATAAAACAGCCTCAGATTTAATCACAGGAATCACGGGGGGAATCTATACCAGTATGAGTGTGGATGAGAATTTAAATGTCTTTTTAAATACAAAGAAAAAGCTGGTTCCCTTAGAACAGGTCAGCAGCGGTACCATGGACCAGG
>JAEWRS010000031.1 GCA_023398855.1 Bacillota bacterium | reverse complement strand
GTACGAAGCAGCCCACGGAACCGTACAGCGCCACTACTACAAGCACTTAAAGGGCGAGGAAACCTCCACCAACTCCGTTGCAACCATCTTCGCATGGACCGGTGCTTTGAGAAAGCGCGGAGAATTGGATGGAAATACTGACCTGATGGCTTTTGCAGATAAGCTGGAGCAGGCGACCATTGATACCATTGAAGCTGGTGAGATGACAAAGGATCTGGCCCTTATCACATCCATTCCCAATCCAACGGCATTAAACAGCGAGGACTTTATTAAAGCAATTGCAACAAGACTGTAGAAACAGCCTAACCCTTAACCCCTACGGAGAAGAAGCATCTGATGACATTGCAGCAGCTTAAATATTTTATCGAAATCGTGAACTGCGGTTCCATCAATAAAGCGGCGGAAAGGCTTTTTATCGCCCAGCCCAGTCTTTCCAATGCAGTGAAAGACCTGGAAGCAGAAATAGGCATGGAGCTTTTTACCAGAACGCCTAAAGGTATTTCACTGACAATGGACGGGGTTGAATTTCTGGGCTATGCCCGCCAGGTCACCGAGCAGACAAGCCTTCTTGAACAGCGCTATTTAAGCGGAAAACCCTCCCGCCGCCTTTGCTCCATCTCGACCCAGCACTACGCCTTTGCTGTAAACGCCTTTGTGAATATGGTCCGGAAAACAAATGCGGATGAATATGAATTTACCTTAAGAGAAACACGGACCCATGAAATTATCGAGGATGTGAAAACTTTACGGAGCGAGCTTGGCATCTTGTACATGAACCCATTTAACAAACGGGTTTTAGAAAAACTGCTGCGGGAAAATGGGTTGTCATTCCATCCCCTGTTCACGGCCAGGCCTCATATTTTTGTCAGCGCAGCAAACCCTCTTGCAAGCAAGGATTTCGTTACGCCTGACGACTTAGAGCCTTATCCATGCCTTTCTTTTGAACAGGGGGAGTACAACTCCTTCTATTTTTCAGAGGAAATCTTAAGCACTGCTTTCAGCAAAAAGACCATCCGGGTCAGTGACAGGGCCACGATCTTTAACCTGATGATCGGCCTCAACGGCTACACCATTTCAACAGGAATCGTAAGCTCAGACTTAAATGGGGACAATATTACTGCGGTTCCCCTGCACATTGACGATTCCATTGTAGTTGGTTGGATCTCACATCATTCCATACAGCTGACCAAACAGGCGTCCATGTATCTTGAGGAATTAAAGCTGGTAGTCGCCCAGTATGATGTTCTCATGGATGAAAAGTTATAGCTTATGGCTATAGTTTATAGCTATAACGCAGTATAGATTAATGACATTACCCTATATGCCCTCTTGTGTATTACAATGGTTTTATCAAACATTCCATTTACATATGCAGGAGGGCATTTTTATGAGCAAACGATTTCAAACCGTAGGCAGTTTCCTTCGTCCGGAAAATTTGCTGGTATTTAAACATCAAATAGAACACAGAGACGACATTACATACCCATTCTATCATGATTTTCCAGGATACGAGGAATGCGAATTCCAGGCTACTAAAGAAGTGGTGGAAAAGGAAATCCGGCACGGCCTCCAAATCATCACTGATGGGGAATATTCCAAGTCCATGTGGCATTTGGATTTTGTCTGGGGACTTACTGGTATTAACCGGTACATCGCTGGCCACGGCTATTTTTTCCGCGACAAAGATGACGTGCAAAAATACGAAACCCGCAGGGATATCGGCCTGCGTATTACCCAGCCATTAGGCGGCAGGAACCACCATTTTATTAAAGTGTTCCAAAGGCTTACCGCTATTGCAGGAAACAGGGAAACAAAGCTTTGTATTCCTTCTCCATCCCATATCTTTGGGGAACTTTCCTGGTCAGACAATATCGGTGGCAAGGCTTCTGTCTATTCCACGCCCCAGGAATTAAAAGCAGGACTTATTCAGGCTTACAGGGAATTTGTAGAGGAATACGCAGCTGCCGGTGGAAAGATTTTGCAGCTGGACGACTGCCTTTGGGAGATTTTCGCTGATGACAATCCCAATTCCCCTTATACCGGCAATAACATTGATCAGGAGATTGTTCATGCCCTGGCAGAAGAATTTATTGATATTAACAACACAATCATTGACTTTGGTCACAGCCTTGGACTTAAAATGTGGACCCACAACTGCCGCGGCAACTACAATTCCCGGAATATGGGAGGCGGCTCCTACTTAAAAATCGCTCAG
Organism: Bacillota bacterium; assembly: GCA_023398855.1. Taxonomy (GTDB): domain Bacteria; phylum Bacillota; class Clostridia; order Lachnospirales; family Lachnospiraceae; genus Lacrimispora. The sequence continues at coordinate 1,716 of JAEWRS010000031.1, read as the reverse complement.
TTATTCTTAAAGCAGCTGAAATATGACCGGTTTTTCCTTGAGTGGGATGATGACAGGGCGGGTTCCCTGGAAGCTCTTTCTGTATTCAAGGATAATCCGCAGGTGGAAATTGTTCTGGGCCTTCTTTCAAGCAAAACCAATACCCTTGACGATGAAGTACGGGCCATCAGCCTGCTTGAAGAAGCGTCCAGGATCATTCCCAAGAACCGTTTATATCTCTCCCACCAGTGTGGCTTTGCCTCCTGTGACGGCGGCAATGAACTGACTGATGACGAACAATGGGCAAAGATTGATCAGGGACAAAAAATAGCCCTGGAGTATTGGGGCGAATAATAGGGACATCAGCAATGGAGCTGCCCACCAGATGATGGTAAGACTTTAAAAATTTTCCATATTTTTTGCAAAATCACTGTTCATATCATTATCAAAATGATATAATGAGTATTATTATATAACATCTTGGTAATGGAAGGATCTTTGACATGAACTTAAGACATCTTACTATCTTTAAAACGGTATGTGAAGAAGGAAGCATCACAGGAGCGGCAAAGGCCCTGTCTATGACCCAGCCTGCCATCTCTCATGCCATCAATGAACTGGAAGAATCCGTTGGGTCTACTCTGTTTGACCGTGTATCCCGCAGAGTGGTCATCAATGAAAATGGAAAATTTTATTTGTCAAAGGTTATTCCACTTCTGGAGCTGTATCAGGATCTGGAAAATTATTCAGGTGCTCTGCATCTGCAGGCTCCCTTAAGAATCGGTGCCTGTGTAACTCTTTCCACCTACTTACTGCCTAAAGTGGTATCCCGTTTTACCCTCACCAACCCTGATACCCAATTAAAAGTCGTTGTTAACAACTCCCAGGAGCTTACAAATAAACTTCTTAAAAACGAGCTGGATATCGGTCTGATCGAGGGTGTCATACCTGATGATCAGTTAGAGAAGATCCCCTTTTCCTCCTACCCAATGGCAGTCATCTGTGCTCCAGGGCACCCATTTGCAGACCGCCTTGCCCAGCCGGTAGCATTGGACCGGCTCATTGAAGAGCCCCTGCTTTTAAGAGAACAGGGCTGTACCCTTCGGGATACCTTTGACTGTGCCCTTGCCTTAAACAATTTATCAGCGGAGGCGCTCTGGTCCAGCACCAGCTCTGACGTGATTCTCCAGGCTGTAAAGGAAAACATCGGGATTGGCATTATTCCCAGAATTATCGCCGATGAATCCATTAAAAAGGGAGAAATCGTTGAAATAGAAGTGAAAAATTTAGATATCAGCTGCATGAACCATGTAGTATTCCATAAGGATAAATTTCAGACGGAAGCATTCCAGGCTTTCATTAACCTGGTATTATTCGACTAGAGACAGTTCTTTTATTCTATAGCACAAACTTTACGATACCATAAAAAGCGCAGGAAAATGACCAGACAAGGCCATTTTCCTGCGCTTTTACTATTTGGTTCTGTTTATGCTTCTCTCCCGGACAAGATTTTGTCAATGCTGACGATCTTCACGCAAAGGGCAAATAATTCCATAGCCAGGATCAGATCAGTTAAAGGAGGATAGGAAGGAGCTATGCGGATATTGTTATCCCTGGGGTCCTTGCCATAGGGATACGTGGCTCCTGCTCCTGTCATGATTAAGCCGGATTTTTTGCATCTTGCCACGATGGACTTTGCACATCCGTCAAGGGAGTCAAAGGAAATAAAATAGCCGC